>PMSP01000278.1:0-828 GCA_003168315.1 Opitutaceae bacterium | reverse complement strand
CTTTGCGAACATCTCCTTCATTGACGGCATCGCAGGAAAGAGCCGAGGCAGCGTCTCATAGAATTTCGAGTCGTAGGCGATGATCGCCGTGACGGGTGCCTTCATCGTCTTGTCAATGTTAGTGGGCTGAAGGGCTGCCCGCAGTCGCTCCTTCGCCTTCCGGGTGCGCAGGAAGAGGATCCGCACGGGACAGCAGTTGGCGCTGGTCGGCCCCCATTTCATCANNGGCTGGTGCTTTCTGGGGCGGTGGAGGTCATGGCTTCCATATTGGGTGCAGGCATTACTGGCCGAGGACCTTCTTGATCTCGCCGACCTTCCTCTGGGCGTGGCCCAGAATCTGGTCGATATCGCCCTGGAGCCTCAGACGGGGGTTTCCAAGCGCGTTGCCGGTGGCCTCCTTGATCTTGCCCGTCAAATTTCTCGTTGAGCCCTCGATTTCATCTTGGGTGCCCGATTTCGTGTCGAATGATTGTTCTTTTTTCATGGCTCCCTAGCATAGACTTAAGGCCGCGCAACGCCATGGGGTGTTTCCCGCGGCCCCATCAGCTTCCAAGGCCGACCCCATGCGCTTCATAGCCCATTATCCGCTTGACGCCCGAAGGAGGCAGGCATTCAACTGAACGCCGTTCGATAGAATGCCCCATGCCGGGGCGTTAAAACTCACTCCCCATGGATAACACCAACAAGATAATCTACATCGAGTTCCACGCCGCCGACATTGAGAAGACGAGGACTTTCTTCGAGAAGGTGTTCGGCTGGAAGTTCACGGATTACGGCCCCGACTACACGTCATTCGTCGACGGGCAGATCGCCGGGGGCATAGCCCGC
>PMSP01000332.1 GCA_003168315.1 Opitutaceae bacterium | reverse complement strand
CCTGGATTATGCAACAAAGCCGTTTCCGGGCCAGTCCCGGTAGTAGCTGTCGGCGCCCCCGTTCGGAAAGACGTAAATGACCGGGGCGATGCGTCCGGCGGAGATCGCTGCATCGACGTACCTCGCGAGTCCGGCATCCGAACCCTCGGTGCCTGTTGAGCCGTGGAGAAAATAAACCACCGGAAACCGCCGGTTAGGTTCCTTCTCGTACTGCGGCGGCAGGTAGATGTTGAACCCCACCGCGCGCCGCATGGAAGCGCTTTCAATGGTTCCATGCCGCAAGCCTGGTATTCCCAGGTCCCTGGGATCGTTCCATCTCCAGGTGTTTGGATCCTTGGTGTCGGGATCCGCAGCGGACATCCTCCCGAGGCCAATGGCGCCGGCTCCCAGGAAAATCATAAGACGGGGCAACTTTCCTAATGGGATAACGCTCATAATACAGTCGGTTCAGGTTGGGATTTCGGATGAATGATGATGAGAACCCACGAGTCGCGGCGATCCATTTGCGTGTCACAGGCATTCGGGTCAAAATACCCTATCTTATATCAATTACCGCCTTCGCTCGATCGGACCGGATGGCGCTGACCGGCCAATGCGCCAAGGGCGACAGGGGTTAAAACACGCAAGGCTCCATCGTCGCAACCCGAGCCTACTCAGTCCTAAGCGCCTCGATTGGATCGATCCTCGCGGCGCGGCGCGCAGGGATGTAGCAGGCGGCCGTCGCGACGGCCGCGAGGAGAACCGATACGAGGGCGTAGGCCCAGGGATCGCTGGGCTTCAGCTCGAAGAGCATGCTCTCCATGTAGTGGCTGAGCAGGACGGCGCTGACGAGGCCCACGACCAGGCCGACACCGGTCTTCCACAAGCCCTGGCGCATGACGAGCCCCACGATCTGCCGGCGCGTGGCGCCGATTGCGCCCCGGATCCCGATCTCGCGCGTGCGCTGCGAGATGTCGTAGGCAAGGACGCCGTAGATGCCTATGGCAGATAGGAAAAGCGCGAGTGCCGCGAATCCGCCCAGGAGGAGCATGACGGCTCGCCGGCCGTCATAGGAGCCGTCAATTGCCTTCTGGATGGTGCCGGTCTCGAACATGGGGACCGAGGGGTCGATCTCGTGCAGCTTCTCGCGTATGCTCGAGATCAGGTCGGCGGGGGGCCGGGAAGACCGCACGATAATGTTGAGGCCGCCGGGCGCGGACGTTGCGAGCGGATAGTAGACGAAGGGATTGTTGCTTTTGTCCTCCACCCCGTTGTGGGGAACGTTGCGCACGACGCCCACGATCACCGGCCAGTCGCTTTCCTTCTTCGGCGGTGGGCCAAAGATAAAATGCCCGTCCACGGAAGAGTGCCCCGGGAAGAAGCGCTGCTCAAAGAGTTCGTCGACGACGAACGCGGACCTCGCGTCCTTGGCGGTGTCCGTCTCCTCCAGGTAGCGGCCCTTTAGGAGAGGGATGCGCAGCGTCTTGAAGTAGTCCATGGACACGCCGATCAGGAAGGCGCCGGGTTGCGAGGAATTGGCCGGAAGCAGGCTGTCCCTCAGCGAGAGCGCGAGGATTCCGAGCCCGCCCTCGAACGGGATCCCGGTGGCGAGCGCCGCGCCGTCAACGCCCGGTATCTCCCTGAGGGATTCGGCAAGCCTCAGCTGAAACGTGGCCGACTTGGCCTTGTCGTTGTAGACGGCTGGAAGGGCGATGCTGCCCACGACCAGGTTCCTCGGGTCAAAGCCCGGATCGACGGCGATGGCCTTTGCAAAACTGTGGATGAGGAGCCCGGCGCCGCTAAGGAGGACGAGGGCGACGGCGACCTGGCCCGTCACGAGGAAGCTGCTGAGCGCCCGGACGCCGCGGCCGCCCGACGCGCTCCGCGAGCTTCTCTGGATCACCTGGGCGAGGTTCGAGCGCAGGATGTGAACGACCGGAACGACGCCCATCAGGAGCCCCACCACGACCGCAACCGCGACGGTGCAGCCAAGGACGCCGCCGTCGATCGCCACGGGCAGCATGTTGGGCAGCAGCTTGGCGGTGAAGTGGTCGATCGCGCGGACCGCGCCAACCGCGAGACCGACGCCGAGCGCCGCGCCCGCGAGCGTGAGGACGAGGCTCTCGACGAGGAGCTGCCTCGCGATCGCCCCGCGGCCCGCGCCAAGCGCGGCCCTGACCGCGAGCTCGCTCTGCTGGCCGTTGGAACGGGTGAGCAGCAGGTTCGCCACGTTGACGCATCCGATCAGGAGGACGAAGATCACGCCCGCCTGCAGGAGGTAGAGGGAGGACTTGATGGGCTCCACCCTCTCGGCCTGCACGAGCCCCACGCAGATCTTGTGGCCGGTGGCGTCGAGGAAGCCCTTTGTCCCGGGGTCGGCGGTGTCATAGAAGTGCTTCTCCAGTCCCGCGACCTCGGCGAGGGCCTGGCTCACGGGAACGCCCGGCTTCAGTCGCCCGAACATCGGCAGATAGCACCCATACCGGCCCTGACCGTTGATGTCGGCCGGCTTCCAGGCAATGGGTTTGAGAAACCTCGGCTGGGCGTTGAACGCCTCCAGCGCCCGCGGCGCCACCCCGACTATGCGATACGTCTCCCCGTCGATCCTCATTGTCTTGTCCAGCACGGCGGGGTCCTCGTTGTAATGCGACTTCCAGAAAGACTCCGTGAGGACGATCACCTTGTCCTCGCCAACCCGGCTGTTCTTGAGGGTGAAGAACTGGCCGATGACGGGCTTGAGCCCAAGGACGTCGAACATCTCGGCCGTGCAATCCGCCTCCTGGATGCGCTCGGCAGCGCCCGCGTCGCCGACCATCGCCGTGCCCGGGCCGAAGAGGCCGATGGCGTCAAAGGACGGCGCGTTCGCCTTGAAGTCGGAATACTGGACGATGTTTGTCGGGAAATGGTTGAAGCCGTCCTTGGGGAAGGCGTTGTAGATCTCCACGATCCGGTTGGGCTCGGGAAAAGGCAGCGGCTTCAGGAGGAGGGCGTAGACAAGCGAGAAGATCGCCGTGTTGGCGCCGATGCAGAGGGCAAGCGTCAGGAGCGCCAACGACGTGAACCCGCGCTCCTTCCAGAGGCGGCGCGCCGCATACTTGAGGTCGCTGGAGACACCCGCGGACATCCTGGCTATCCACGACTCCCTGTTCGCCGGGGCGGCCGCTGGGACGTGTTCGGTGGGCATTCTTCTTGGGGATGTCTATCGGGGCCCGTGCCGGGGAACGGCAGGAACCAGCCGCACGACTCTTCCGCCACGGCCGCGGCCCTTGCAACGAGATTATGGTTCCCGACGCGCCGGGCCGCCCTCGTCGCGCTGCAACTANNCTATGAATCGTTCCAAGTGACGCTTCATCCATCGAGCTGGGTTGGTCCGGGCGCCGCCCGCCAAGTCATACCCGTTTGACGTTGGCCCTTTGGCGCGTCTGTTGCAGGTCATGAATCTACAATTGGCAGGAAAACTGGCCCTGGTCTCGGGCTCCACCAAGGGCATCGGCCTCGCCATCGCGACCGGCCTGGCGAGGGAGGGGGCTGAGGTGATAGTCAATGGGCGCTCCCAGGCCTCCGTGGACACAGCGTTGGAAAACATCCGCAAGGCTGCGCCCAAGGCCAATATTCGGGGCTTCGCCGGCGACCTCGCGGACGCCGCCATCGTGGAGGGCCTGGTCAGGCTTGTTCCTGCGGTGGACATCCTGGTCAACAACCTAGGGATCTTCGAGCCGAAGCCGTTCGAAGAGATCCCCGACGAGGACTGGAGGCGGTTCTTCGACGTGAACGTGCTGAGCGGCGTGAGGCTGAGCCGCTCCTATCTGCCGGGCATGAAGCTGAGGAACTGGGGCCGCATCATATTCATCAGCAGCGAGTCGGCGGTCCAGATTCCCGCGGAGATGATCCACTATGGGATGACGAAGACGGCCCAGCTCGCCGTTTCCCGCGGCCTCGCCGAGACCTGCTCGGGCACCGGCGTCACGGTCAATGCGGTTCTTCCGGGCCCGACGCGCTCCGACGGCGTCGAGGATTTCGTGAACCAGCTCGGCGGCGGCAAGCCGTTCGCTGAATTCGAAAGGGAATTTTTTGCGAGCATACGGCCCAGCTCGCTGCTCAAGCGCTTTGCCACCACGGAGGAGGTGGCCAACCTGGTTGTCTACGTCAGCAGTGTGCTGTCATCGGCCACCAATGGCGCAGCCCTGAGGGTGGACGGCGGCGTGCTGCGCTCCTGCGTGTGAATCAGTGCTATGGAATCCGACAGGATGCGGAATCCGCACCCGGGTCAGGTTTGGACTGGCAAGGAATCGCGGTAAGCATCATATAGCGGGAGCCTTATGTCTGAATTTCCAACCCAGCGCGGCGGCGTATTCCTGAGCTATGCCCGGGAGGATACCGACGCGGCCCGGCGCATTGCCGATGCCTTGCGCGGCTTCGGCATCGAGGTCTGGTTCGACCAGAACGAGCTCCGCGGCGGGGATGCCTGGGATGCCAACATCAGGAGGCAGATCCGCGAGTGCGCCCTATTCGTCGCGATTGTCTCCGCGACGACCCAGACCAGGGGCGAGGGGTATTTCCGGCGCGAGTGGAAGCTCGCGATCGAGCGAACCCACGACATGGCGGCAGGAATACCCTTCCTGATACCGGTCGTCATCGACCAGACCCTGGAGGCCAGGGCGCTCGTGCCCGAGGAATTCATGCGCGTGCAGTGGACGCGGCTGGCCGGCGGGGTCCCAACGCCCCAGTTCGTCGAACGGACGAAGCGCCTGGTCGACGAGCCGGCGGCTCCCGCCGAGGGAGCCGGGGGTTCGCGCGCCCCCCTGCCGGGAAGGGCAACCGGGTCCTTCCAGAGGAGGGGGATGCCGGGATGGGCATGGGGAGCGGTGGCGGGCGTGGCGATTGCCGCCGCCTGCTTCCTCGTGGTCTCCCGCAGGAACGCGCCTGCGCCGGTTGAGGTGAAGGCCGCGGCCCCCGCGAGCGCGCCGGCGCCGAAGGCGAACGAAAAGTCGATCGCGGTGCTCCCGTTTGCGAACATGAGCGACGACAAGGACAACCAGTTCTTCACCGACGGCATCCAGGAGGACATCCTGACGAGCCTCGCCCTGGTCCACGAGCTTCGCGTCGTCTCGCGGACCTCCGTCCTGCAGTACCGCGAAACGACGAAATCCATCGGGCAGATCGCCTCCGAGCTCGGGGTCGCGTACATCCTCGAGGGGAGCGTCCGCCGCTCGGGCAACAAGGTGCGCGTGACCGGCCAGTTGATCCATGCCTCCACGGACGAGCACGTCTGGGCCAAGGCCTATGACCGCGACCTGACGGACATCTTTGCGATCCAGTCCGAACTCGCCCAGGCGATAGCGAACGAGCTCAAGGCGGCCCTGTCGCCCGAGGAAAAGGCCATGATCGACCGGCGGCCCACGGAGAACACCGAGGCCTATGACCTGTATCTCAGGGCCCGCGGGCTCGAGGACGACGCGGACCGGGACGAGCGGGAGGGGCTGCTGAAGAAGGCCATCACCCTGGACCCCTCCTTTGCCAGGGCGTGGGGTGAGTTGGCGGATTCCTACGCCTTCACCGCCTTCAACTACCACGTGGGCGTGGATGACCTGGTGACAAAGGCAAAGGCCGCCATGGACCAGGCGCTGCAGCTGGCACCCGAGGATCCCGACGTCATCAGCAGCCTGGGCACGTACTACTACTATGGATACCGCGACTACGAGCGGGCCAATGAGCAATACCAGCGCCTGGCCAGCCAGAGGCCCAACGACGCGGGCCTCTTCAATTCCCTGGGGCTCATCCAGCGCCGCCAGGGCAAGTGGCTCGAGTCGCTCGCCAACCTGAAGCACGCCACGGAGCTCGACGTGGCCAACCCGTCATACCTGGCCAACCTGATCTCAAGCCTCGTCGATGCCAGGCGCTACGATGAGCTCGCGGCCGCCTGGCGGAAGATGGTCGCGCTCAAGCCGGAAAAATTCACGTTGGGCTACGACCTGGCCATGGTCTCCTTCCATGCAACCGGCTCGACCCGGGAGGTGGATGATTTCTTTGCCCACCTCACCCCGGAGGAGTCCGGGTCCCCCGAGGGCATAAATACGCGCAGCTCCTGGGCCGATGCCAGCGGCGACATTCATGAGCTCATTCGCCTGCAGCGTCTCCAGCCCTATTACAAGGAGAGTGACTTCGAGCCCTGGGAGGCTGACATATTGGCCGCAAATACCCTGTTCCTGGCTCATGATCAGGCCGGTGCGCTCACCCGGCTGGGCCATATTCCGGAGGACATGCCAAAGCGCCTCGAAAGGGAGCCAAAGAACCCCCGCCTGTGGATATTTGAGGCGATGGCGGAAATGACGGAAGGACACCCGGAGGAAGCCGTGCACGCGGCGGAGCGCGCGGTCGAGCTCGTTCCGGCGTCGCTCGACGCCCTGGACGCCCCCATCTACGAGTGCCTTCGCGCCAGGGTCTATGACAACACGGGCAACAAGGAACGGGCGCTTGCGGAGTATGCCCGCCTGCTTCGCACCCCGGGGGCCGCCGAATTCCTGAACGTCTATGAATTGAAGCGGGATGCCGTGACCTCGCTTCACGGGGATCCGCGCTTTCAGGCCCTCCTTGATGATCCGGCGAACAACGCCCCCCTGTTCTGAGGACGCCCAGCCCCTCGGCATCGTGCAGCCGACGACCGAGGCCGACGTCGCGAGGGCCAGGGACCTGATCGTCGAGTATGCCGGCACCCTGGGGATCGACCTGGCCTTCCAGGGATTCGACGAGGAGATTGCGGGCTTCCCCGGTGAATATGGCTCCGACCGCGGCCGCCTCTTCCTCGCCACGATTGGCGGGGACGCAATCGGCTGCATCGCGCTCAGGCCGTTGTCCGGGGACACCTGCGAGCTGAAGCGGCTCTACGTGCGCCCGCAGGGGAGGAAATCCGGCATTGGCCGCGCCCTCATGCGGGCCGCGATGGGGGCCGCCAGGGACCTGGGCTACCGCAGGATACGGCTGGACACGCTGTCGACGATGACGGCGGCCATTGCGCTCTACCTCGACTTCGGATTCCGCGCCATTCCCCCCTACCGTCCAAACCCGGTCGCCGGGGCCTGCTTCTTCGAGTGCGCCCTGGAGGGGCGAACGCCGACATAGGGTTCACCTGACTGGGCGGCGCAGACGTCGCGCGTCCCGCCCGGGGCAGTCTGCCTGGGAACCGCCGCTTCCTTTCGCTCGGGAGGGGGTTTCCGGTGTGAATCGGCGCAAAACCGGGAACCGGCGCCCGGGGGCTCTGACTATGACAGAGCATCATCCCCAGGAAACAAAACCCCCCGATCCCATGAACCTCACTTTATCCCTCCGCGCCGGAATCCTCCTTCTCGGCGTCGCCTGCCTTCCCCTTGCCGGCTGCAAGGCCAAGGACGATTCCACGACGTCGACCAATGCGGCAAACGCCATGCCCACCCCGACTCCGACAAGCGTGATGCCCACCCCGACCCCGACCAGCATGGCCAATACCGGCACGGGCACCATGAACACGGGGACGAGCACGATCACGCAGGACACCCAGCCGAACACGAACTCGCAGGTGACAACGCAGCCGACGCCCACGCCGACCCAGTAGCCTCAGGCGAAAACCAGTTTTGGCCGCGCTGCATCACGTGCAGCTTAAACGCGGCCGAGAGCAGGCCCGGGTGGCGCAAGCTTCCCGGGCCTTTTTGTCCAGCCGGGCGAGAACCGGCCTGCCGGCCGGCCCTTCGCGCTCAGCGCCCGAGGGCGCGGTCCAGGAAGATGAAGGTCGGGCCCATCTGTGTCGCCATGAAGGCGGGATCCTCGTGGCCTGCCCCGGGCAGGATCGTGAGCGTCGACTTTGCGCCGGCCGCCAGCAGGTCGGCATTGAGCTTCCTCGCGTTTTCCGCGGAGACCACGTCGTCGGCATCGCCGTTCGCCATCAGGAAGGGCGGCAGGACCTTGGCCGTCGGCAGGTACCGGGGGATGCTCAGCACGTCGCGGCCCAGGTGGTTCGCGGCCCCGAACCAGATGACGACCGCCTGCACGGCGCTGGAAACGTCGCTGTTACCCAGGGCCGGGTCGTCGAAGGGGCTGGGCTGGTCCCCCGTGACCCCGAGCATGGCCGCCATGAAGCCTCCCGCGGAATTTCCCCAGGCCGCGAACTTGCCGGGATCCAGGCTGTACTTGGCGGCGTTTGCCCGCAGGAACCGGACTGCCGCCTTGCCGTCGCTGATTGCCGGCACGGCCGCCATGGGCATGATGAACCCGAGGCGGTAGTTGAGGCTCGCAACCGCATACCCATTGCCCGTAAGCAGGCCGACGTCGGGGACCTGCACCTGGTAGGTGCCGTCGTGGTGCGGGGGCCCGAAGTCACTCCGCGGCATCGAGGTCTTGTCGCCCTCGGTGAAGGCGCCTCCGTGGATCCAGATGACGAGCGGCGCCATCCTCTTGGAAGGCGCCGGGAGGTACAGGTCGAGCCTCTCGAAGGGGGACCTGTCGGCATATGGCAGGTCCGCGAACGTCGGGCGCAGGAGGGGGTGGCCCCCCGGCCCCAACATGGACGACGGCTTGCTGTTGTCGCGGGGGAGGCGGCGGTAGGGAAGCCGGTGCCAATAATAGAAGGCCGCGAGGCACGCGATCGCCGCGAAGCANNGGCAGAGCAGGATTCTTGATCTTGAGATGTACACGGGGGGGGTTGGGACGGGAGGGTGGGATCAGGAAGGGCCTGCGCCCTCCTAGAAATGCCAGCCGATGCTCGCCATGGGGCCGATGGCGTTCACGCCCGGGTTCACCGGGTTCATGTCGCGGTTGGAGATGTGCTGGAAATAGACGCCCACGGAGGCGCTCAGCCTGTTCCGGAAGAGGAAGCGCACGCCGGGGTAGACGAGCCAGTTGAGGTTAAAGTCCTCGCCCTGCGCCCCCTTGATCATGTGGCCCTTGCTGTCCAGCCAGCCGATCCCGCCGCCGCTCGCGAGGAAAAAGGAGAGGGTCCTGCGCTTGTCCCACCACTCGAGGATTCCCGAGGCGGAGGCTCCCAGGAAATGGTGCTCCGGGCCCATCGAGATCGGCTCCAGCAGCAGGCTGAACCGGTTGCGGATCACCAGGTCCCCGCCCAGGAAGGACTTCGCGCTGCCGACCAGCGGGCTCTTCACGGTTATGATCTGGGGCAGGAACGTGTAGGCGAGCGGGGTCGCATCGCCCGTGAAGCGCCACAGGACGCCGCTCTCGTAGTCGACCTCCCAGTGCTGGGTCGGGTCGTAGGGCGCGACCAAGGTCGCGGTCCCGTCCGCGCGCAGGCACGGGAGAAGGGAAACCGCGAGACATAGGGTGAGGGCCCGCGCCAGACGCATCGGGCAAGGATAAGTCGGCAAGGCGGGCAGTGACCAGCCTGCTCTTCGGCGCCGCGTCCCGCCAGAGGCCGCGCCCCTCACCCGGGACGGCCGGAACCCAAAGGTTCAGGATCTAACGCCGGCCCCCTCCCCCGCAGTCCCCGCAGAGCGCTCCCGGGCATGAAAAAACCCGCCAAGACGATTGGCGGGTTTTCCGGGACCCTTTCGGGCGCCATTTTTTTTGGGATGATCAGGGATCACCCCAAGGGATTTGTCAGTTTGCCGGCTGATCGAGGGCCTCGGCCATCGAAAGGTGGTGCTGGAGGGTCGGGAGCGTCTTCGAGGCGAAGGCCGCAATGTCCGGGTTGTTGCTCTTGCTGGCCTTCTCGAACAGCTCAACAGCCGCCTTGTGGTCGGACACCATCTCCTTGACGTACTTGGCGTCGACGTCGCCGGTCTTCTTGGACCACTCGTCGGCGATCGACGTGTCCTGCGGCGGGAGTGGCACGCTCTTGCTCGAGGCGAGGCTCATGAGCTCCGTGTTGTTGACGGTGTGGTCGGCGATCATCATCTGGGCGAGTTCCTTCACCTTCGGGTTTGCCAGGTTGTCCATGACGGCCTGCGACACGATGACTTCCTTCATCCCCGCCCTCGCGGCCTTCTTCAGGAATCCGCGGTCGTGGTGGGAGAGGCCGGTTCCGTCATCCTTCGTGCTGTCCGAGGTCGGCGTGTCCGGCGTCATCGTCGGGGTCGGGGTGACCTGGGCGAGCACGGCGGTGCAGAGCGAGGCGGCGGCGAAGGCCGCAGCGCAGCTGCGGGAGATGGGGCGGAGGTAGGGTTTCATACTACCACTGTGGGCTCCCGCCCGGAAAGGTTCCCAATGCCCGATCACGCGGTATGTGGGGTGTTTACCCGCTTTTCCCCAGTTGACGAATCCGGCAATTTGGGGCCCCTTAGGGGGCGAATGTTCCGTAGGACCCAGAATCGACCGTCATCCCTAGCATGCGCCACCGCGTCCCTAGCGGCAGTCCTGGTGCTGGTCCTCACGGTGCTTGCCGCCAGCCCGGACCTCCACGAGCGGCTGCATGGGCACGCCGCCGCCGCCCAACATGACGGGGGCCCGGCCGGCCGCCAGCAGTTCCCCGACAACGACGAGGGCTGCGTCGTCACCCTTTACGCGCAGGGCATAGTCCTCGCGCTCGCGATCGTGGCGCTGGCCCTCATGGGCCGCGTGCTGCGCCCCGCGGGCTACGCGCGCTTTGAACGGGTCATCCCGGAAGCGCCCAGGTACCTCCGCCTGCCGACGCAGGCACCCCCGGTTGGGGCGATCTGAACCGCCGGCGGCGTTGCCGCACCCAAGGGTGCGCCGCCAAACGCCGCGGCAATGCGCGCCCAGACGGGCGCGCGTCACGTCCGCGCACGCCGCGGCGTGGAAAACGCAGCCCGGCACCCGCCCGCCTGCACAATCGCAACAAACCGACTCGAAATGAATTTCCAAAGACAACTAGCCACATTCCTGGCCCTCGCCGCGGTCACGGCGGCGAGGGCCCAGTCGGAGGCGCAGGCCACGGACACGAAGGCCACGCAGCTCGACCCGTTCGTCGTCACCGGCGAGCTGGACGAGACCCGCGGGCTCATCCAGCCCAGCCTCGGCGCGACCTCGTTCATCATGGACCAGCAGCAGATCCTCAACATGCCCCAGGGCGCGGACGCCCCGTTCAACCAGGTGCTCCTCAGGGCTCCCGGCGTGGCCGAGGATTCCGCGGCCAACGGCGACCTCCACGTGAGGGGCGAGCACGGGAACCTCCAGTACCGCATCAACGACGTGCTCCTCCCCGAGGGGATCACCGGCTTCGGCCTGGAGCTCGACCCGCGCTTCGTGCAGAGCATGCAGCTGATCACCGGCTCCCTGCCCGCGCAGTACGGATTCCGCACGGCGGGCATCGTCGACATCCAGACCAAGACCGGCGGGTTCGACGAGGGTGGCGGGTTCTCGCTCTACGGCGGCAGCTTCGACACGGTGCGCCCGAGCCTCGAGCTCGGCGGCTCCAAGGGCAACCTGAGCTACTTCATGGACGCCAGCTATGACCACAACAGCCTCGGGATCGAGAATCCCACCTCGAGCGACTCGGCG
>PMSP01000399.1 GCA_003168315.1 Opitutaceae bacterium | reverse complement strand
CGTTCTTGGTCTCGGTGAACGCCTCCGGCGCGTCCGGTCCGAGCTCGCGGCCGAGGCCGGACTGCTTGAACCCGCCGAACGGTGTCCAGTAACGCACCGAGGAGTGCGAGTTCACCGACAGCGTCCCGGTCTCCACCGCCCGGGACACCCGGATCGCGCGGCCGACGTCGGAGGTCCAGATCGACCCGGACAGGCCGTAGGGGGTGTCGTTGGCGATCGCGACCGCCTCTTCCTCGGTGTCGTAGGGGATGATGGAGAGGACGGGCCCGAAGATCTCCTCCCGCGCGATCCGGTGGCTCTGCGTGACGCGCGTGAAGAGGGTCGGCGGGAAGTAGAAGCCGCGCTCGGGCAGGAGGCAGGGCGGCTGGTAGATCGTCGCCCCCTCCCTCACCCCGGCGGCGACCAGCCTGCGGATGGTCGCCAGCTGCGCCCTGGAATTGATGGCGCCCAGGTCCGTGTTCTTGTCCAGCGGGTCCCCGACCCGCAGCACCCGGATCCGGTCCTTCAGCTTGGCGACGACCTGGCCGGCGACCGACTCCTGCACGAGGAGGCGCGATCCCGCGCAGCAGACGTGCCCCTGGTTGAAGAAGATCCCGTTCACGATGCCCTCGACCGCCTGGTCGATCGGCGCGTCGTCGAACACGATGTTGGCCGCCTTCCCCCCGAGCTCCATCGTCATCTTGCGGTCGGTGCCGGCGAGCTGGCGCATGATCGCCTTGCCGACCTCGGTAGACCCGGTGAAGGCCACCTTGGCCGCGCCGGGATGGCCCATGACCGCAGCCCCGGCCTCCCCGGCGCCGGTGACGAAGTTGACGACGCCCGGCGGCAGCCCCGCGTCCTGGAGCACCTCGGCCAGCTTGAGCGCGGTGATGGACGTGGTCTCCGCGGGCTTCAAGACCACGCAGTTGCCCATCGCGAGCGCGGGCGCGAGCTTCCATGCCAGCATGAGGAGCGGGAAGTTCCAGGGGATCACCTGCCCCACGACGCCGAGCGGAGCCACGGTGCGGCCGGGGACGACGTACTCCAGCTTGTCCGCCCACCCCGCATGGTAGAAGAAATGCGCCGCCGCCATCGGCACGTCGAAGTCGCGCGACTCCTTGATCGGCTTGCCGCCGTCGAGGGTCTCGGCGACCGCGAACTCCCGCGCCCGGTCCTGCAGGAGGCGCGCGATCCGGAAGAGGTACTTGCCGCGCTCGCGACCAGGCAGCCGGGACCAGGGGCCGAAGGCCCGGGCCGCCGCCCGGTAGGCGGCGTCGACGTCGGCCGGCCCGGCGAGGGATATCTCGGCCAGCTTCCGCTCGTTCCCCGGGTTGATCGAGTCGAAGTGCCTCCCCGAGCGCGGGCGGACGAACTCGCCTCCGATGAAGAGGTCGTAGCGCGCCTTGAGCTTCGGGTCCGCCGTCTCCGGCGACGGGTCGAACTCCCAGAGGCTCCCGAAGATGAGCCTCGGGCGGCCGGCGCCGGCGGATTTTCCTCGGGTGGTCATCCCCTAGTAGCTCTCGGCCGCGTCGCTGAAGTAATACGGGGCCTGGTAGGCGCCCGTCCTCTCCTTCTCGATCTGGCGCAGGAGGTCGTTCAGGAGCGAGCTCGCCCCGAAGCGGTAGCGTTTCTTCGTGAGCCACGCGTCCCCGAGCGTCTCCTTGACGGCGATCAGGAACTGAAGCGACTGCTTCGCCGTCTTGATCCCGCCGGCGGGCTTCATCCCTATCGCTATCCCCGTGTCCGCGTAGAAGTCCCGGATCGCCTCGATCATCACCTGGTTGTTGCCGAGCGTCGCGTTCAGGGTCGTCTTGCCCGTGCTGGTCTTGATGAAGTCGCCGGGCCTGAGGACGCCCATCGCGAGGAAGGAGGCCATCCGGATGTTGTCGAAGGTCTCGAGCTCGCTCACCTCGAGGATCACCTTCAGGACCGAGGTCCCGGAGGCCTCGACGACGGAGGCGATCTCGTCCTGCACCCGGGAATACTCCCCCGAGAGGAACGCCCCGCGGTTGATCACCATGTCGATCTCGTCCGCCCCGTCGGCGACGGCGCCCCGCACCTCGGCGAGCCGGGTCCGCAGGTGGGTCTGGCCCGACGGGAACGCGGTGGCGACCGAGGCCACCTTGACCCCCTTCCCCCCGACGAGCGCCTTGGCGCGGGAGACCATCGCCGGGTAGACGCACACGGCCGCGACCGGGGGCACCTTCGGGTCCTCGTGCGGGCGGAGCGCCTTCCGGCAGAGGGACTCGATCTTCCCGGGGGTGTCCTTCCCCTCGAGCGTCGTCAGGTCCGTCATCGATACCGCCGTCTTCAGGCCCCAGAGCTTCGCGGCCTTCTTGATGCTCCTCGTCGTGAACTTGGCGACGCGCTCCTCCACGCCCACCTGGTCGACCGCCCCGACCTCGTCGAGGAGCCGTGCGCGGGCCGCATGGGGGTTGCGAGGCAGCATTGCGGGACTATCGCCCCGGACCCCCTGCAAAACAATTGAAAAACGGGGGCGCCGGGGGCCATCCTACGCCGTGATAACCCGCTCGGAAGTCCAGCTCCTGCGGTCGCTCCGCGACAAGAAGCACCGGGAGGAGCACGGCCTCTACGCGGTCGAGGGGGAAAAGATCGTGGCCGAGCTCCTCGCCGCCGGGCACCCCTTCGAGAAGATCTACGCGACCGACGCCTGGAAGGGGGAGCGCACCCACTGGATCGGCGAGGAGGACATGGCGCGGGCGAGCCATTTCCCGACGCCGTCGCCCGTCTTCGCGGTCGGCCGGATACTCCAGGGCTCCCTCGGGCCGGGCGAGCTCGACCACGGCCTGACGCTCGCCCTGGACGGCGTCCAGGACCCGGGCAACGTGGGGACGATCCTTCGGGTCGCGGACTGGTTCGGCTTCGGCCGGGTCGTCCTGTCGCCGGGCTGCGCGGACCTGCATTCCCAGAAGGTGATCCAGGCCAGCATGGGGTCCTTCGCAAGGGTGCGAACCCTTGTCGCCGACCTGGGGCCTGCCCTCGCGGGCCTGACGGCGCCCGTCATCGGCTGCGCCCTGGAGGGCCGGGACGTCCACTCCCTCCCCGCCCTCTCGGACGCGGTGGTCGTCATCGGGAGCGAGGGCCGCGGCCTCTCCGACCCGGTCCGGGCGCGCCTGAGCTACTGCGTCACGATACCGCGGTCCGGCCCGGCCGAGTCGCTGAACGCGGCCGTCGCGGCCGCGGTCGTCTGCGACAACATCCGGCGGATCGCCGGGTGAGGGGCTATTTCTCGCCCTTGGAGGTGCTCTTGCCCCTCCCCTTGCCGCCGCCGGCCGTGAGGACGGCGCCCGCGAGGACACCGGCCGCGAACATGACGAAATAGACGATGCCGGCCGCGTCCGTCCACTTCTTGTCCAGGAGGATCGGGAAGGAGAAGTCGACCGACTGCTTGTTGTTCATCCCGATGTAGAGCAGGACAAACAGGATCGCCAGGAACACGATGACCTTGATGAGGACTTTGAAGCTCATGGCGGGGAGCGTGGGTCAGGCCCGGGGCGCAGTCAATTCGTCGTAGGCCGCCCCGAGGACCAGCCCCAGGCGGTTCGGGAGGGGCGCGTGGTAGTCGGGGAACCCCGGCATGTTCTCGACCGCGACGACGGCCGCCTTGTCCCTGCCCGCCGCGACGTCCTTCTGCACGCGGTCGAGGACCGCCGTGAAAAAGTCGCGCATGACGAGGAGGTCCGGGCGGCTCCCGGTGACCCCGAACCTGGGGTTGCCGTGGCCGAAGACGTAGACCCCGTCCGCCGGGTAGGCGGCCGCGCAGTCCTCGAGCGACTTCACCCACCCGCGGATGCTGGCCCCGCCCGGCCTGTCCACGTAGGGGTAGATCCGGTTGAAGACCAGGTCGCCCATGTGGACCACGTTGGCCTTCTCGAAGATGATGACCGAGTCGCCGCCCGTGTGCGCCGGCCCCCGGAACTCGGCGGTCACGATCTCCCTCCCGAGCTGCCTCCTCCACACGTCGGTGAAGGTGGTGTCGGCGTAGACCTGGGCCGCGACGCCGGCGGCCGGGTCTATCTTCGTGCCCAGGTCCTCGGCCCGCTTCGCGGCCTCGAACTGGAGCCTCGGCACGTTCGCCTGGGCAACCAGTTCCCTGGATGCCGGCTTGAAGACCACGTTGCCGCCCGTGTGGTCCAGGTGGTGGTGCGTGTTGATGGTCGCGTCGATCGTCCGGCTGCCAATGCCGGGGATGCCCCTCAGGCAGGCGAGCGCCGTGTCCGGGAACTGGGTGTCGACGACCGCGAGCGCGTCACCGGACGCGAGCCACCCGATCGTGCCGCCCCTCCCGGTGAAGATGCCGACGTCGCCCCTGAGGGCCGTGAACTGGGCTGCGGGAATGGAGGGCGGCGGTGGCTTGGAGGTCGTCTGGGCCCCGACCCTCCGGCCGGCGGCGACGCCCGCGGAGAGGACGAGCGAGGAGCGGATGAAGTCGCGG
>PMSP01000252.1 GCA_003168315.1 Opitutaceae bacterium | reverse complement strand
TCGACGACGCCTTCGGCAACTCAAAGCGATTCGTGGCCGACGCTTCCCATGAGCTGAGGACGCCGCTCACCGTGATACAGGGGGAGCTCGAGAACCTCGCGGGAGACGCCGATATTTCCGCGGACTTGCGCGACCGGATCGGCAGCACGCTGGAGGAGGTCGAGCGCCTCGGAAAGATCGTGCAGAAGCTCTTCGCCCTGTCTCGGCTCGACGCCGGGGAGGCCCAGGAGGAATGGGTCAGGGTCGACCTGGCGTCCCTTGCGCGCGCTACTTCGGACCAGATGCTCCTCCTTGCCGAGGACAAGAAGATTAGGGTCACGATGGACGAGGGCCCTCCCGTCCACGTCATGGGGGACAGGGCGCGCCTGAAGCAGGTCGTGGTCAACCTTGTCGACAANNCCTTGTCCGGCGGAGCGGCCGGAGCGGCCGGAGCGGCCGGGACTGGGCACGCCGCGTGCGGGCGGTGGTAGTGGCGGGACTGGGCTCGGCCTTGCGATCGTGAAGTCAATCTGCGTCGCCCACGGCGGTCGGGTAGAGGTCGAGAGCTCGGTCGGCTCCGGCAGCCGGTTCGTCGTCAGCCTGCCGCTCTCGGAATGAGGTAGAAATGCGCCGATGAACATCCCCACAATGAAAAATACCCCCGATCCAATTCACTCCTGGGCGGCTGGCGCCGTCGCCCTATGCGCGTCGATCCTCGTGCTCGCCGGCTGCGGCCGCGGCGCGGAGCAGGCGCAGGCCCACACGGTCGCGGTCGTGAAGACCGCGAGGGTGCGCTTGGCCAATTCCATGATCTTTCAGGGCGAGTTCACGCCCTTCCAGGATGTGATGATCCACGCCAAGGTCTCCGGATACGTGAACCCTATCCGCGTGGACATCGGCGACCGCGTCAAGGCGGGTGAGCTCCTGGCGACGCTCGAGGTGCCGGAGCTGAAGGACCAGCTCGAGGGCGCGCGCGCGTCCGAGCGGCAGGCGAGCGCGGAGCATTCCATCGCCGACCTGGACTACCAGCGCCTGGTGGGCGTGAACCGGGCGCAGCCCAACCTGGTCGCCCAGCAGGACCTCGACGCCGCCCAGGCGAAGGACAGCGCCACGGAGGCGGCGCTCGCGACCGCGAAGGCCGACGCGGACCGGTACGGCACCCTCTCGGACTACACCCGGGTCCAGGCGCCGTTCAGCGGCGTCATCACGAAGAGATTCGTCGACAACGGCGCCCTGGTGGAGGCCGGCACCTCGGCCAGCGCGGGCCCGATCGTTGAGCTCGCCGAGAGTGACCTTCTGCGCCTCAGGTTCCCGGTCCCGGAGTCCGAGACGCCCGTGGTCCGGGTCGGGGGCAGCGTCCACGTGTCCGTGGACGCGCTTCACCGCGAATTCGACGGTGTCATCGCCCGAGACGCCTGGGACATCGACCGGGCGACCCGGACCATGCTCGTCGAGGTGGACGTCCCCAATCCGGACGGCGCGTTCAAGGCGGGGATGTATGCGTCGGTCACCCTTCGGACCGAGGAAGCGGACGGCGTCCTCGCGGTGCCGCTCCAGGCGGTTTCCCAGGGCGACAAGCCCACGGTGCTCGTGGTGGGGGCGGACAATGCCCTTGCCGAGAGGCCGGTCGTCCTCGGGATGCGAACCTCCTCCCTCGTCGAGATCCGCTCGGGCCTTTCCGAGGGCGAGCTCGTCGTCGTCGGGGATCGCCCGGGACTCGCGCCCGGGACGGTCGTCACCCCTAAGCTCGTCGATACCCCAACAACCCCATGAAACACAATCCGCCTGACAGCATCTACCGGGAGCTCGGCAAGCTCGACTCCAACTCGGTCGCCAACGCGATGGAATCCTTCGGGGTGCGCCTTCGCAACGAGGGCTTCACCGGGCCGGGCATCGCGCGCCGAACCGACCTCGCCGGGCCCATGGTCGGCGTGGCCCTGACGCTCAAGGTCCGCTCATCGGACCCCCCGATGAAGGCCGGCTTCTACCTCGACCAGCCGGACTGGTGGGAGCGGATCGAAGCCGCGGATTATCCGCGGGTCCTCATCATCCAGGATGTCGACACGCATCCGGGCCTCGGGGCCCTTGTCGGCCCGGTCCACGGCTGCATCATCAGGGCGCTCGGTTTCACGGGGATGGTCACCTCTGGGGCCATTAGGGGGGCGAGAAGGCTCGGCGCCATTGGCCTGCACGCGTTCTCGGGAAACGTGTCGCCCTCGCACGCCTACTCCCATGTCCTTGAGATCGGGGGGCCCGTCGAACTGGCGGGCCTGAGGATAGCGACCGGCGACGTCATCCACGGGGACCAGGACGGCATCGTCAGCGTTCCGGCGGAACTCGCGGCCAAGATCCCGGAGGTGGCGAGGCGGTTCATGGAGCGGGAGCGCGCCATTTGTGAATTCTGCGAGCGGCCCGGGTTCTCGCCCGACGGGCTGAAGGCCTTCGTCAGGGCCGAGCCGGGAAGCCGCTAGGAAGCCCAGGGCAAGAACGACCGAGCTGCCATGTCACGATTCGCGATCCGATACCCGTACCTGATCATCGTGCTCTGCCTCATCGTGGGCGTGGTGGGCGTGTCGAGCGTCGTGCGGATGCCGGTGGACCTCTTCCCGCCGATCAACATCCCCGTGGTCGTGGTCGCGACCTTCTATTCCGGGATGCCGCCCGAGCAGATCGAGAATGACATCACGGGCACTTATGAGCGCTTCTTCACGCTGGCGAGCGGCATCGACCACATCGAGTCGAGGTCGCTGCCGGGGATAAGCCTGATAAAGATATACTTCCAAGCCGGGACGAGCGCCGACTCCGACGTCACGAGCATCACGAACCTAGCCATGGCGAACCTGCGGCGCCTGCCCCCGGGCACGCTGCCGCCGGTCGTCCTCAAGTTTGACGCTTCGAGCCTCCCGGTCTGCCTGATAACCCTCAAGGGCGAGGGGCTGAACGAGGCCGAGCTCCACGACGTGGGGCAGTACAACGTGAGAAACCAGGTCGCCAGCGTGCCGGGCTGCGCCATCCCGCCCCCTTTCGGCGGGAAACTCCGCCAGATCCAGATCTACGTCGACCCTGTAAAGATGGAGGCGCGCCAGCTCAGCCTGATGGACGTCGCCCGCACCGTGAACGACGCCAACCTCATACTTCCCGCCGGCGACGTCAGGATCGGGCCGTTCGACTACAACCTCTACACTAATAGCCAGCTCGACACCGTCGGCGAGATCAACAGCCTGCCGCTGAAGATGTTCAACGGCTCGCCCGTCCTTGTCGCCGACATCGGCAAGGCGGTGGACGACGCCGCGATACAGACTAACGTCGTCCGGATCGACGGCCAGCGGTCGGTTTACCTCCCGATCCTCAAGTCCAACGCGGAGGCGAACACGATCGCCGTCGTCGACGGGATCAGGAGGGCGGTTGCGAACCTGATAGACATACCGAAGTCGCTCGTGGCAAACGTCGTCTTCGACCAGTCGGTCTTCGTGAAGACCGCGATAGAGAACCTGATCGACGAGGGCGTGATCGGCCTGGCGCTGACGGGCCTCATGATCCTCGTCTTCCTCGGCAACGTCCGGGCGACACTAGCGGTCTTCCTGTCGATCCCTCTGTCCGCCCTCGCGGCGTTCATCGCCCTGCAGATGGGCGGCAGCTCCGTGAACGCGATGATCCTCGGCGGCCTCGCCCTCGTGTTCTCGCGCCTGATCGACAATTCCGTCATCGTCCTTGAGAACATCTTCAGGCACATGGAACTCGGCGAGTCACCGGAGGTGGCCGCCGAAAAGGGGGGCGCCGAGGTGGCGCTCGCCGTCCTCGCCGCCACCCTGACGACGGCGAACGTCTTTTTCCCGGTCACG
>PMSP01000073.1 GCA_003168315.1 Opitutaceae bacterium | reverse complement strand
ACGTCATCCTGGTCGGCGAGATCCGCGACGGCGAGACGGCTTCCCTCGCGATACGCCTCGCGCTCACCGGGCACCTCATCCTTTCCACGGTTCACGCGAACTCCGCCGTGCAGGCGCTCTGCCGCCTACTCGACCTCGGGGTCGAGGCTTCGATGCTGGCCGCCACGACTCGTTTCCTCCTTGGCCAGCGGCTGGTCAAGCGGCTCTGCCCCCACTGCCGGGAGCCCCACCGCAGGTCCGCGGCCCTGGCCGAGCGCTACGGCGCCCTTGTCGAGTCGGCGAGGAAGTCCGGCGCCCTCGGGCTCGAATGCAGAACGGCCGGGTTTTTTGAGGCCGGTGGCGGCTGCAGCTCATGCAACCGCAGCGGCTTCGCCGGTCGCTCTGGAATATTCGAGTTTCGCGACGTCCGGATCCCGGTCGCAGACCTGCTCCTGCGCCAGCGGAACCGGTTTGACCCCCGCGCGGCGGAGGCGGTGTTCTCGGCGGCGATCAAGTGCGGCGACACGAGCGCGCGCAGCATGCGTGAAGACGGGATCTTGAAGGCGTCCTGCGGGGTCACGACCCCCGAGGAGGTCTTCGGCGCGACGCTCGAGGCGCCCAATGCCTGAGATTTCAGCTACCATGAATCCAAAAACACCCAAAAACGCTCGCTTCGAGCGCGTCCCCCGGGCACGCGCCTTCTCACTGATAGAAATCCTGGTTGTCGTCGCCATCATCGGCGTCCTTGCCGCCATCCTTCTGCCTGCGCTGAACAAGGCCCTCTCGGCCGCCCACGTAAACCGCACGATAGCGGACCTTAGACAGCTGAAGGGGTTCGCGGCGGATGCCGCAAACCAGCTTGGCGGAACTCTGCCCCAGACCAAGGGATACGCGTCCCTCGCCGCAGTCGTCAGCGCGACGTCAAACCCGAACCTCTCAAGCTCTGCGCCTGCTGATTTCAACAATGCGCTGCGCCTGGACGAGGTCCTCCTTTCCGTGCCAAACCCAAAGCTTGAGCGGTACTTCGCCCCGGCATGCGGGTCGCAGGTTCTTTCGCCTGCCGGGGGCTCCGCCATCGTCGATCCCCGCTACAGCGCGGCGACGGCGACATTCTATAACCTGCCGGACGCCCGGATCGCGGCGGGCTACGGGTACGCGTCCGTCTCGCGGCTTGAGTGCGCGGCCGTCGACCCTGCGCTCGCTCCCGGGACCATCGACGCCAACGGCGGCACCAATTTCAGGATCGACGGGGTGAACAACCTCGCGGCCGGACGAGTCGCTTACGCCGTCATCAAGGGCGTGTCCGGGCCCGAGGCGTCGCAGATCGCGACGGCCATTGATACGCCGGCGTTCATGGACGACACCACCGGCTCGGCCGGCGTCGCCCAGGGCCGCGGCGACGTAGTGTATTCCGCGGCCGTGGGCGGTGTGACGGACGTGTACGTCTACCTCGGGAATTTCTAGGCCATGACCGCCAGGATCGGAATGCTCCTTGGGCGCGGCGTATGGACCCGCGAGCCGGCCGGCTGGCGGCGAAAATCCTTCGAGGAGGGCGCAAGCTCCGGGGCTGCCGCGGTCGCTCACCTCGCCGACTGCCTCTCCGGCGGCGGACCGGGAACGGCCCTGGCAGTTTTCGAGCCCGAGGGAATCGGCCATCAGGCGGTGGAGATCCCCCGCGTGGGTCGCGCCGTCTTCGCGACGCTTGAAAGGGTGCGCAACGAGCACGCCGCCGTCACTTCGGAGACGCTGGGATGGGGAATTGAGACGCCGGAGCCCGCCCAGGGCGGCGCATTTTCAACGCTCATGCACTATGAGATGGCGCCCGGCCTCGTCGACGTTTGCGACGCCTGCGACTTGCGCGGGGCCCGGCTGGCGGCCGCCTGGTCCGCCTATACGGCCGCGGTCTTCTGCATGAAGCCGGGCCTGACCGGCGCCAGGACGAGATTCTCGCTGGTCCTCGTGCCGGGCTTTGCCGCGGTCTCAGCCCACGGCGGCGGCAGGCGCTCCTTCAGGTCGTGGGTCGGCCCGATGTCGGAGCGTGACTGGAAGGCGTTCGCGGCGCTTGTCGGTGACATGGACGCCCGGACTCCGCCGTCGATGTCCGAGGCGGGCTTGCGGCGCGGGGGGATAACCGTGATTGCCGACGGGGATCCCGGCCTGATATGTCCGATCTGGGGCGAGATGGGATCGTCAGGGAGAGTGGAAGCCGTCCTGTCACTGGACGCGCTGGCCGACTCGGCCGCCCGCCTGAAGCCGAGCCATCCCGCAAACCTCGTCGAGGCATTTCCGAGGCCCCGGCAGCTGAACCGGTACCTCGTGGGCGCCACAGCCATGGGATTGACGCTAGCGGTCGCATCGGGCGCCTCGTCATTGACGCTGAGAAGGCAGCTCCACACTGAGGACGGGGCATCGCAAGGAAGGACGTCCGCACTGCAGGGGCACCTCGCTGCATTGGAGAGGAATCAAGGCAGCATGCGGCGCATCCGGGAGGAGATGCCCGAGGGGGACGGATTGCCGCTCGCGGAACGGCACGACGCGCTTGCGGCCCTGGCGGCCGCCGTTCCCGAAACTGTCACACTTACGTCCCTGACGATAGCAAGGGACAGCGCCTTCGAGATCCAGGCGATGGTGGTGGGCTGCGGCTTTGACATGGAAGGCTTCCGCGCCGCCC
>PMSP01000280.1 GCA_003168315.1 Opitutaceae bacterium | reverse complement strand
GGCGTCCAGGTTGCGCTTGGCCTCGATCCACTCGCGCAGGCCCGCCGCGACCTCGCGCTCGCGCGCGTTGAAGTAGCGCTCGAGGGAGGCAAGCGTGTTCACCGTCTCCCGGTAGCGGCCGTCCTGGCCGCTCGGGTGCGGCAGGAGGCCCGGCCGGCAGGTGATGTAGGCCATGAGGTGGTTCAGGTAGAAGTCCCCGAGGGTCGAGGACTCGCTCTCCTTGTCGGCCACGGTCACGAGCTCCTCGACGCGGCTCTTGATCTCGGCGCGGATCTCGGGGATCCGCTCGTAGGTGAGCGCCTCGCCGGAGCGGGTCAGCTGCCCCGGGAGCCAGCGGGCGAGGAAGAGCCCGACGACCCCGCTCACGGCGACCAGGAGGAACACGCCCGCGAGGATCTGCTCAAACGCGCTGTGCGGCCACCGAAAGCCCGTGTGGAGGAAGAACACGAGGACCGCGAGCCAGCCGGCGTAGATGTGGACCTGGAGCCAGGTGGAGGCCCGAGCCAGCGGCAGGAACGGGAGCTTCTTCCTGGAATTGAAGAGCGCCAGGGCCACGACCAGCGCGTAGAGGAGGAGCCCGCTGAAGATCGCGACCGGGTGGAGCGCGGTCCGCAGGACCGCGCACCCGAAGACCAGGGCGACCGCCACCATCGCGGCGCCCGTCCACAGGCGGGCGCGCCGCCGTGCGAAATGGGTCAGCGCTTTATCCAAGCGGAAAGGAATTCGACGTCGCTCATGTCGGCCCGGACCATCGCGTCGTGCGGGCAGGCCCTGACGCAGGCGGGCCCCCCGATCTGCTCCACGCAGAGGTCGCACTTCGTGGCCTTGATGATCGGCGTCTGCGCGGCCTCGTCCAGGATGAAGGAGCCCCGGCTGTCCCGGATCGGGACCATGTGGATGTTCTGGTAGGGGCAGCTGTTGGCGCAGACCGCGCAGCCGATGCAGGTGCTGTCGTTGATCACGATCTGGCCCTGGAAGGACTGCCGGCTGATGGCCCCCGTCGGGCAGCCGATCATGCAGACGGGGTCGACGCAGTGCATGCAGGCGTTGGCCACCATGACGTGGTCGAGCACCGGTCCCTGCCGGATGAAGCGGGGGTTCCCGTCGTGGGTCGCGGCGCAGGCGCGCACGCAGTCGTCGCACCGCGTGCATCGGTCCATGTCGATCAGCATCGTGGCCGCCCCGTTGATGAAGCGGTTCTCGACCAGGAACTCGAGCATGTCCGTCCCGAGGGCCTCGGAGGTCCCGGAGCCGCCCGCCTCGCCGGCGAGGGGGTCCGGGTCCCGCGCGAGGCCGAGCGCCTCCAGGCGCTCCTCCGTCAGCGTCGGCAGGACGACCGTCTCGAAGACCGCCGTCGGGATGACGAGGACGTCGACGTAGCCGATCGCGCGCAGCGAGTGGCGCAGCGGCACCGGCGGGTTCCTCGCGTTGTAGAGGATCTCCTCGATCCCGAAGCAACGCCCCTTGCCGAGGTAGCTGATCGTGCGCTCGCCGTGGTTGTAGACCTGGCTCAGGCGGGCGTTGCCGCTGCGGATCAGGATGAGGCCGTTCGGGTAGTCCCCCTCGCGCGCTATCAGCGGCTCCTTGTCCACCCTCTCCCGGCCGGTGGAGGCGGACAGCTTCTGGAACGACAAGGTCCAGTCAAAGTTGCCGAACGTCTCGAACTGGGTCTGCGCTGCGAGGATGTTGAGCGAGTCCGCGTCCAGGTAGGAGAGGACCGGGGTCTCCCTCAGGTGGGAGAAGAGCGCCCGCTCGCGGTAGACGCGGTCGATGTGCTCCTTCCACGCCGGGGCGAAGAGGCGCAGCTCGCGCAGCCCCTGCCAGCGTATCTCGAGGAGCTCGGTGTCGCCCTCGGCAAGGACGGTCGTCGTCCTCGGCGTCCGCCCAATGGCCGCGATCTCCCCGAAGAGCTCCCCCTCGCTCAGGATCACCGCCCGGTGGGCGGGCATCACGTGGGAGATGTCCTGCAGGAAGACGTGCGGGTTGCTCTCGCGCCCCGTGCGGATGTTCGCCTGGGCGCGGGTGCGGCCGGCGAGTTCGAGCGTGTTCCCGGCCACCGAGCGCTCCTCGGGCACCCTGCTGTTGCGCCAGAGCTGCGCCAGCGAGCCGAGGAAGTTCTTCTTCTCCGGGACCTGGCGGCCGAGGACCTTGTCCGGGAGCGAGTCGAGGACCACCCTCACCTGCCCGTAGAGGATCAGGAACGCGGAGTTCCCGTAGTCCCCCTCCCGGACGATGATGTCCCCCTTCTCGAAGCTCCGAATCTTGGTGTCGTTCCTCAAGACGCCCTGCAGCGGCAGCCGGGCGGGAAACCGCTCCGGGTCGATCTTGCAGAAGGCCGAGAACTTGAGGAGCTCGGCCACCCGCTCGTCCGTCATCTTGTCGCTGAACGGGACCGCCCAGCGCCGCGGCCTCGGGATGCGGGTCCCGAGGGCCCCCTCGGGCGCGCCGGCCTGCTGCTCGGCGCCGCCGGCCGCAAAGGGAGCCCTCGACGGCGTCGAAGCTCCTTTCGCCATGATCAGCCCTTGGCTGCGGCCGGTTGGTAGACGGTGCCCTTGTAGCTCTCGGGCTTCGGCAGCATCGCGTCGACCCCGGAGAGGTCGCTGCCGTCATGCGCCTTGGCGAAGGCCTGGGCGAGCGTCTTCACCTTGTCGGCCGCCGCGTTCAGCTCGTCGGAATTGTTGAGCTTGAGGGAGACCTTGTCCGCGACGGCGAGGATGTCGGTCACCTCCTGCGTCGGGGCGGCCTGGTTGATCAGGACGAGCCTCGCCTTGTCCGCCTTCACGCGGTGGGCGTAGGTGATGGCGTAGCTGGCCTTCTCGGTGGCCCGGCCGACCGCCCTCAGGCTGTACTCGAGGTCAAGGAGGGCGCCGACCGTGTAGAGGAGGCGCTTCCTCGCCGGCGAGTCGTCGGCGTTCACCTTGCCCGCGCTGTCGAAGAAGTTGTGGCGAACCTCGCCCTGGCTGTAGGCCAGCAGGTCGAAGTCCGCGGTGCCCGCGTTGTGGCCGCCGACGTTGACGAGCTTCTCGTCCTTGATGACGTGGCACTGGAAGCAGTTCTCGGCGACGGAGTAGATGTCATCCGGTCGCAGCATCCCGGCCTTGAGCGCCGCGCTCAGGCGCATCGCCTTGTGGTCCGGAAGTTCCGTCTCCTTCTTGAAGCCCTTGCCGTAGTCGTTGTGGACGTTGATCCAGTCGCGGGCGGCGCCGTGGCAGGACTCGCAGGCGACGCCCGCGATGACAGTCGGGCCGTCGGCCTGCTGCTTCTCGGTATAGTGGCAGTCCAGGCAGAGGCTCTCCGACTTGATCCGGTGAATGCCCATCTTCTCGGCGATCGCCTTCGCGTCGTCCGAGCGGTGCATCTCGTTGAAGGTCGAGTAGTGGTGGGTCAGCTTCCAGGCCTCCACCTCCTGCTTGTGGCATTCGCCGCAGGCCTCGGGCCCCTGGACCTTGGTGGGGTCCGGGGTCGCCCCCAAGCGGCCGGCCAGGCCGCAAACGAGGAGCAGGGTCAGGAATTTCCGGGGGGCGGGGCCGACCTTTTGTGTTCTCATGGCATTTTGCGGCATAATATTCAGTTAAGATTGGGTCCCGGGAAGACTTTTTTCGTGATTATTTTCTGGAAGCTGATCATTTATTCCCCCGTCGCAAATTAATGGTTGCCTAAAAACGCCGTCCGTTCCATTCGCAATCAATTGGCTTTTCCCTCGTGAACAAAGTATATCGCCTGTCTTTCCTGTTTGGGCTTTCGGCTTCGCTTGTCGGCATGGGAAATCTTCAGCTTGTGCGGGCCGCTGGCAATGACGATCTGACGAATCTGCCGGCTCCGGCGTCAAAATCTGATGACGACCTGAGCGACGCGGCCCCGGTGGCCCCGGTAAAGCCCGTCGAAAAGGCCGCACCCGAGAAGGTCCTGACCAATTCCGAGGCGGCCGACGCCCATGCGCGCCTCTTCACCGAGGGCAAGTTCCCCTCGGCGACGACCTGCGCGGTCTGCCACCCCGACCACTTCCGGGAGTGGTCAACGTCCTCCCACGCCTACGCCCAGCTGAGCCCGGTCTTCAATGCGATGCAGGCGACCATCACGAAGCGGACGTCCAGCACGAACGGTGACTTCTGCGTCCGCTGCCACACCCAGGTCGGCATGCAGATCAAGGAGTCGGTCTACATGAGCAACATGGACCGCTCGCCGACGGCCCGGGAGGGCATCACCTGCATCGTCTGCCACCGCGTCACCCACAACTATGGCAAGGTGAGCGGCCGCACGAACATCGCCGAGGGCACCTTGTTCGACCCGGTCTACGGTCCCCGCGACGACTCGGTCCTGCAGATGGTCATCGCCGACCCGGCCAAGTACAAGGTCGTGACGACCCCGGGCCAGAACGGACGGGCCATCCACACCAAGGCCTTCAAGTTCGACCCGATCGAGTCCTCGGGGTTCTGCGGGTCCTGCCACGACGTCAACCTGCTGAACGGCTTCCGCCTCGAGGAGGCGTTCTCGCAGTTCAAGAACTCCCCATCCAACAAGACGGGCACGACCTGCCAGGACTGCCATATGGGCAACATCCCGGGCATCAAGTCTGGCTACGCGATGGCCCCGGCCGCCATCATCGGCGGCATCCCGACGCCCGACCGCAAGCGCACAAACCACATGTTTGCCGGGCCGGATTACTCGATCGTCCACCCCGGGCTCTTCCCGCAGAACGTGAAGGCCCAGAAGCTGGCGACCATGGCCGAGTGGCTGACTTTCGACGACAAGGGCGGATGGGGAACGGACGCCTTTGAGAATCACCTCCCCGCAAACTTCACGTTCCCCCCGCGCTGGAAGTCGATCGACGACCGCTACGACGCGCGCGCCATCATCAACGACCAGAATAAGCTGCTGAACGACCTGGACCTCCAGCGCCACCAGCTGCTGCGCCACGGCTACCAGCTGCATACCTTCGACGTCGTGAACAACGACACGACCCACGGCCTGGACTTCAAGATCGAGGTCGCGAACGCCACCGACGGGCACGGGACGCCGACCGGTTTTGACGCCGAGCGCCTGGTGTTCCTCCAGGTCACGGTCGCGGATGCGACCGGCAAGGTCGTGTTCCAGTCAGGGGACCGCGACCCCAACGGCGACGTCCGCGACATCCATTCCGACTACGTCCACAACTGGGAGCTGCCCCGCGATGAGCAGCTGTTCTCGCTGCAGTCGAAGTTCATCACGCGCAACCTGCGCGGCGGCGAGCGCGAGCAGGTGCTGGCGGTCAGCTATTCCCTCGATCCCCTCCCCTACGTGAGGCCCGAGACCCGCTCCCACGTCCTCGCGGCGCGCACCTCCTCGGCCCGCAAGCAGGCCCGCGGGCTGCCGCCGCTCAGCTCGCGGTGGGCGGACTACCACGTGGACCCGGCCCAGCTGTCGGGCCCCGGACCCTACACCGTGCACGTGAAGATGCTCTCCCAGATGGTGCCGGTTAACCTGATCGGGGAGATAACCCGGGTCGGCTTTGACTACAGCATGTCGCCGCGCGAGGTCGCCTACCGCGTGGCCAGCGGCGCCCGGATCCTCTGGGACAAGGTTGTCATCCTCGACGGCTCGGCGCAGCATCTCGACTGGACCCCAACCCAGGAGGAGATCATGGCTCCCCCCGAGGCCCGCCCGGTCCTGGTCCTTCCTCGCCGCGAGGAAGCGAAAGTTATTGTCCCGGCCAACAGCGTTGCGACAGTCCCGTAACCTCCGCGACGGACGACCCGCGGAGATTCCTGAATGACAAAAATTCCCTGTGCCACAATGACCGCCCGGGGGTGGTCCTTCTCCGCGCGCCTGGCCCTGGCCTGTGCCGCCTGCGCCGCCGCCCTGACCGCCCGGGCCCAGATGGACACCACGCCGTCGGAGCTCTCGGACCAGCCCATCCCGCTTTCACCCGGCACGTTTCCCGCCAGACCCGCACCCATCATCGAGATCGGGCAGAGCCCGTTCCTCGGGAGTGGCTACATCGCCCCGGGTTTCGTGATCCCGACGGGGGCGGTCTGGCAGCCCGACTTCATCCTGTTCGGCACGCTCCGGTCGGCGCTCCAGAACTTCGACAACGGGACGACGGACACGACCGAGTGGGCCAACCGGCTCGACATCTTCGGGAACCTCTACTTCACGCCCACCGAGCGGATACTCGTCGGTTACCGTCCTCTGGATACACTCGGCACAAACCCCAACGGGACTTTCAGCGGCTACCGGTTCAGCCCCGACAGCGGCAGCACGAACGGGTTCAACGGCAAGCT
>PMSP01000128.1 GCA_003168315.1 Opitutaceae bacterium | reverse complement strand
TGCCGGCTCTTCGAAAAAGACGCGCCCAAAACCGTAGCCAACTTCGTAGACCTTGCCGAAGGCAAGCGCGAGTGGACCCATCCCTCGACCCGCAAGAAATCCCAAGACCGCCTTTACGATGGAACGATTTTTCATCGCGTGATTCCCGACTTCATGATTCAGGGCGGCGATCCTAAAGGCGATGGCACCGGCGACCCCGGCTATAAATTCAAGAATGAGACTTCGCCAGGCGTTACGTTTGATCGGGCCGGCCGTCTCGCATATGCCAACGCCGGACCCGACACCAACGGCTCGCAATTCTTCATCACGCTCGCCCCCGTCGATCGCCTGGACTTCCTGCACTCCGTCTTCGGGCGGACCGTGCGGGGCCTGGACGTGCTCCCGAAGGTCGTCCAGGGGGACGCGATGACGGTCCGGATCCTGCGGATCGGCGCGGCGGCGAGGGCGTTCACTGCAAACGACCGGGCGTTCGCCCTGCTGGCGGCCCGGACCCCGTAATTCAGCGGCGTGGCGCAGCCCGGGCCGACGGCGCACTTTGACGACCCCGACAAGGTCCTGCCGCAGGACGTGCCGCGCGCCCAGAACTTCAACTTCAAGCTGGGCAACTTCGAGCGCGCGACCGGCTTCAGGATCTATGCCCGGGTCTTCGCCAAATTCGTGCCGGCGACCCCTGGAGAAACGCCGGGCGAGCTGGCGGACCGGCTCGCGCGCTCGCTCGGCCTTGAGGCCAGCGGGGTCCTCGCGGTCTACTTCGCGGACACCGACTCGTGGGACCTGAGCGTCGGCCGGTCGATGGAGGCTTTTTTCATCAAGCCGGGAGATTCCGCCGAAAGCGGGACATTGACTCGCCAAATAAACATATTTTTGACAGAGTCTGATAAACGTAGGGCTACGTATGCCATCCAGACGAAAATATCTTTACCAAATTTTTTACAAATCCCAGGCCAAAAAGCGAAGATCGCGGTGGACGCCGTATTGGACGAGCTACTGGTGAAAGTATCTTCACAAAAATAACTTACATAACCGAGTCTTTATCCCGCCCCCAGCGATCACCCCTCTCCTCCCTGATCCGGAGGGCTCAAAAAACCCAATTTCCCCACGCTGTTTACTTAATTTTTTACAATTTTTTGTCATTACTTTGCAGCTCAATGTCATCTCTGCGTGCTATTGAATGCTGGAAATGGCATACGTTGTCCGGCCGACAAGCGCGGCTTACATACATAATGAAGTTATCATCCCGTGCCGCTTCACGGGGGTTCACCCTCGTTGAGATCATGATAGTCGTAGTCATCATTGGCCTTCTGGCCACGATGGCCATTCCTGCATTCCAGCGGGTGACGCAGGCGTCGCAGGACAAGGCGGTGCTGAACAACGCCCGGCAGCTGTCCTCCGCCGCGGACCAATACTTCCTGGAATCGGGCGTCTCGACGGTGACCCTCAGCGACCTGATCGGCGCGACGGCCTACATCAAGGCGCTCAACTCGATCGCGCAGGAGTCCTACCCGGCCTACTACACCCAGGCGGTCACGATCACCATTGCGAGCGTCGGCGGGACGCGGACCATCACCTACCAGAACTGACCGGGGCCGGCGGCTACCGCCGCCAGTTGAAGTTGGTCGCCCCCAGGCTCGAGTCGTCCTCGCCCCGGTTGAAGACCCGGACGGCCGCCCAGGCGAGGAGGAATATCGTGAGCGCGAGGGCGCCCAGGGAAAGCGCAACCGGGAAGTAGAACCTCCCCAGCACGGCCCCGCGCATGAGGTCGACCGCGTAGGCGACCGGGTCGAAGTGCGCCGCGACCTGCATCCACCTCGGCGCGTTTGCCAGCGGGTAGAGGCCGCCCGAGAGGAAGAACATCGGCAGGAGGACGGCGTTGCTCACGATCGGGAAGACGGTCGTCGAGCTGAAGCGGCAGGCGAAGCCGACGCCGATCGACGAGAAGGTGAGGGAGGCGAGCGCCATGGCGCCCACCATCTCGAGGCCCTGGAGGGGGCTGAGCGGCGCGCCTGCGAGCGGCGCGAACGGCAGGAGGATCAGGCCCTGCGCGAACGACTGGAGCGCGCCCGCGACGATCTTGCCGAGCGCGATCGCGGAGCGCGGGACGGGCGCCACCAGGACCGCCTTGAAGAACCCGATCTGGCGGTCGAAGACGATCGTGATGGCCGCGAAGGTCGCCGAGAAGAGCAGAGAGAGGCCCATCGTCCCGGGGAAGATGAAGCGCCGGTAGTCGCCGCCGCCCATCCGGGAGCTGGCCCCGATCCCGGCGCCGAGGACGAAGAGGTAGAGGAGGGGCTGGATCAGCCCGGCGACCAGGCGCGCCCGGTCTATCCAGAACCGCTTCAGGTCGAGGACGACGATCGCGAAGATGGCGCGCATCATGGCTTGTTCCCCCCCTCGAGCCCGCGGCCCGTCAGCTTGAGGAAGACGTCCTCGAGGCTCGGGGCGTGGACCTCCGCCCGGTCGACCCGAACCGGCAGGTTTCGAAGGAGGTCCGGGAGTATCGCGGCGGGGTCCGTGTGGACGAGGGTGATCCCCTGGCCCCCCTCCTCCGGGGAGAAGCCGCGCTCCCTCAGCCAGGTGCGGGCGCGCCCGTCGTCGTCCGTCCTAAGCTTGACGATCCCGCCCCCCACCCGCGCCTTGAGCTCGGTCGGCGTGCCGAGCGCCACGATGCGCCCGGAGTCGATGAGGGCGATCCGGTCGGCCGCCTCGGCCTCCTCCATGTAGTGCGTCGTGAAGAACACGGTCTTCCCGGAGTCGGCGAGCCCGCGCACCTGCGCCCAGAACATCCGCCGGGCGTCGACGTCGAGCCCGAGCGTCGCCTCGTCCAGGAACAGGATCCGGGGATCGGTGACGAGCGCGCGGGCGAGCTCGAGCTTGCGGCGCTGGCCCCCGGAGAGCTGCTTCGCGAGCCGGTCGGCCGAGTCCGCTATCCCGAGCTGCGCCAGGATTTCGCCGGCGCGGCGCTTCGCCGCCGCCATCGAGAGCCCGTACAGGAGGCCCATCAGCATGAGGTTGTCGCGGCCGCTCAGCCTCTGCTCGATGGCGGGCTCCTGGAAGACGATGCCCATCTGGCGCCGGATCGCGTCGCGGTCGGAGACGACGTCGAGCCCGAGGACCCGCGCGGCGCCCGAGGTGGGCGCCCGCAGGGTCGCGAGGATCGAGAATAAAGTGGTCTTGCCCGCGCCGTTCGGGCCCAGGAGAGCGAACATCTCGCCCTGCCCCACCTCGATGTCGACCCCCCGGAGCGCCTCGACCTTCCCGTAGTTCTTGACGAGGGCCCGGACGTCGACGGCCGCGGTCGCGGCGTCTGCGGCAGGGGACGGGGCGGTCGACATGGCCGCTTGTGAAAGCGACCGCGGCGACGATGGCAACATGTCTTTTCCCGAAATGGCGTGTTGCCATCCCGCGGGCCGTGCCTTTGGTCCATCCGGCAACCCCATGCGGAGCAAATTCTACCTCGTCCTCCTCGGCGTCGTCCTCCTGACGCTGGCGATCGTCGTGCGCTCCGGCATGCTCGCGAGCAAGAACCCAGGGGAGCCGATCAACAGCGCGATGAGGGCCGCGATGGCGGAGACCTCGCCCCAGCTGTCGTCCGCGGACGCCGGCCTGATCAGGAAGGATTTCCCGACCGCCTACACGACGAAGTCGGGGCTCATGTACATGGAGCACGACCCGGGCGTCGGCAAGGCGACGCCCAGGATCGGCGACACGATCGTCGTGAACTACTTCGGCCGGCTCCTTGACGGCACGCCGTTCGACAACTCAAGCGCGCACGGCGGCCCCTTCAGGGTGCAGGTCGGCGTCGGCAAGGTGATCCCGGGCTGGGACGAGGCGTTCCTCACGATGCCAAGGGGCGCGAAGCGCACGCTGATCATCCCGTACTGGCTGGGCTACGGCGACGCGGGCAACCCCCCGACGATCCCGCCGCGCGCGACGCTCGTGTTCGACGTGGAACTGGTCGACTTCCACTGACGGCTACTCGTGGTAGCGGGTGATCGGCGCCTGCAGGCGGTCGACGAGCGTCGGGTCGAACACCTGGAACCTCGAGTCGACCTCGGGAATCGAGAGCTGCGTGACCGCGAAGCCGGCGGCGAGGACCGTGCTCTTCGCCAGCGAGCGCACGATCAGCCTCGCCTTCCTCGCGGGGAGCCTCGGCCTCTGCTGCGCCACGCCGGGAAACGGCGGGTTGTCTGATTTCTTTGCCATCGGGAGCGGTTACCGGCCTCTACGACACGCCCCCATTCCGTTCGTTCCCTCAGAGCCCGGCATATCCGCCGTTGCGCTTGATCCACGCCTCGGCCTCCCGCCATGCGGGGAAAACCTCCTCCACGCAGGCCCAGAAGCGGGCCGAGTGGTTCATCTCCCTCAGGTGCATGAGCTCATGGTGGATGATGTAGTCGCGCACCAGCTCCGGGGTGAGGATGAGCCTCCAGTTGAGCGAGATGACCCCCGCCGCGGTGCATGACCCCCAGCGGGAGCGCTGGTCGCGGACCGAGACCCGCGTGACGTTCATGCGCGTCTGCGCGGACAGTTCCCAGGCGCGCGCCGGCAGCTCCACCTTGGCAAGCCGGACAAAGCGGGCCTCGAGGACCGCCCGCAGGTCGCCGTCCAGCCGGGGCACCCGGAAGACGTCCGCCCCCAGGCACACCGACGGCCTGTCGCCGGCGGCCGCGGCGCGGATCTCCGCAAAGGCGCCGCGCCAGAGGACCGACGTCCCGAGGGACCAGGTGTCGGCCGCCCGCGGCCGGCGCTTCTGCCTCTCGCGGGCCCGCTCGAGCCAGCCGCGGTTGCGGTCGACGAACCGCTCGGCCTCGCGCAGCGAGCCGCGCGCGGGGATCGTCGCGACGGCCACCCCGTCGCGACCGAGGGAAAGCCGGTAGTTGCGGGCGCTCGCGCTCCGGCGGAAGACGATCTCCTCCCGCGGCCCGTCGCCAGCCGCGGGCGGCGCACGGTGGACGCCGGGTGAAGGCGCAAACTGCCCGAAAAAATCCTGCTGTCGCTCGTCGGTCACGTCAGGGTCCTGGGATGGGCCCGATCCTTGGGCGGGGCCGGGCCCCGGTCGACCGCAAAGGCGCGCATGCTCATGCGGGAGCCGGGACGGCCCGCTCCCTTGAGGGCAGGGACGCCACGGCAAATATCGTCATCACGAGCCCCGTGATGAGGATCCAGGCGGCCATATCCGGCTCCTGCGACTGCAGGAGGAGCGAGTTGGCGGCGAGGGCGACGAGGGTGAAGTTCGGGCAGAGGAGCAGGTAGGTGTTCTCATCGCCCCCGGTCGGGGCGAACCGCTCGTGGAGGAAGTGCCTGCCGATGATGATGAGGCCCCCGGAGGCGACCGCCAGGAGGCCGGTCGACGAGATCAGCTCGCCCAGGGGCACCTGGGTCCCCAGCGACGTGAAGAAGAGGGGGATCAGGAACCGGCGGCTGATGGGCGCCATGTAGTCCTCCAGGTTGCGCCCCTTGTGGCGAACGCGGCTGGAGAAGAGGCCGAGGAAGAACGCGGTCTTCGGCCCGGAGAGCCCGAAGCGCTCGCCCACCGCGCAGACGGCGAGGACGAGCAGCGTCACGAAGTGGAGCCTCCAGCGCGTCGTCCGCTGGAGCACGGTCTGCAGGACCTTCGTCACGTGGACGCCGATCCGGCTGCACGTGTAGATGACGAGGGCCATCCCGGCGAGCTTCGCCCCGACGAGCCAGGTCGGGGTGTGGCCGAGGACGGCCGTCTCGACCGCGAGAAGGACGACCGCAAGGACCTCGAGAAGCACCATGACGTGCAGGACGAAGGGCCGCGCGGCGCCCTCGAGCCCCGGGTATTCCTTCCACGCGGCATGCGCCATGCCGACCGAGCAGGCGCTGAGCGCCGCGGCGGCGACAAAGGATTCGAGCCACGGCAGGCCGGCCAGCCGGGACAGCGCGAGAAGGAAGGGGTATTGCGGCAGGAGCCAGCGCAGGAGGTAGCGCAGCGGCCGCCCCAGCTCGCGCCAGATGGGGATGTCTATCTCCATCCCGACCTCAAAGAGGAGGAGGACGAAGCCGATCTCCCCGGCCTCCCGGAGCAGGCTGCCCACCTCGGGCCGGATGAGCGGCCCGACGACCAGGCCGAAGCACACGTAGGCGGGGTATGCGAGCGCGGGGCGGCGCAGCCAGGTGCAGACGTCGGGCACCGCCATCACGAGGAGCAGCAGGACGACGAGGAGCTCGATGCTGGTCACGGGTCAAGAGGATTGGGCGGCGGGAATCCGGCGCAATCCCGATCGGCCCCGCCGGCGCGCTCCGCGCGGGCCGGGTTCCGGCTTGCGGGCCGCGCAGGTTTCAGGCTTCTGGTGGGGCCGCGGTCCCCGCCTAGCCCGGGTTGGCCCGGCAGACGCCACCCAATGAAGTACGCCCTGCGCCAGCTGGCAAAGAACCCGGGTTTCGCGGTCGTGGGGCTCCGGGCGGAATAGCGTGCGCGCGCGCCCTTCATTGCGGGTCATCCCGTTCCTCCTTCTGGCCGCGGCGCCGCGGTCCGCGGGGGCTGCGGACGAGGTCACGAGGCTCGACCCCGTGTTCGTCGAGGCCTCGAGCGGCAACTCGTGGCGGTACCTGGAGGTGCCCGGCTTCGAGATCCTCTCGCGCTGCCCCGAGACCTTCACGCTCGACTATGCGCAGGCGCTCCAGAAGGACACCGCGGCCCGGCTGTCCGTCCTTCCCGAATCCTTCTGGGGGGACATGCCGACCCCGATAAAGGTCATCCTCT
>PMSP01000168.1 GCA_003168315.1 Opitutaceae bacterium | reverse complement strand
ATGGCGGTGATGTTGCCGGGCGTCCGGCCGAGCATCCGCTTCGCCTCGTCCCCGACGGCGCGCACCTTGCGCGTCACCGTGTCGAGGGCCACCACCGAGGGCTCCCGCAGCACGATCCCCTTGTCCTTCAGATATACGAGCGTGTTTGCCGTTCCGAGATCGATTCCGATGTCGTTGGAGAAATAACCGAAAAGGTTGGCCATGATCGCGGGTTGCGGGGGCTGGAGGTCGCTGGCGTTGCCGCCGACGGAATCGAATGGGCTGCGCAGGGGGCTGTCAACGAGGGAAATACACCGCTTGGGGTTGACGAAGGGGGGGCGCAGAAGCGATTTTGCGGGCAGGCGCGGCCATGCACGGAATCCTGTTCATCCAAGACCTGGCGGTGATCCTTGTCGTCGCCGGCATCGTGGGGTGGCTCTGCCAGCGGATCGGGCTCTCGATAGTCGTCGGTTTCCTGGCCGCCGGGATCCTGGTGGGGCCCGGCATGCCGTACCTCTCGCTCGTCTCGGATGTCGGCCGGATCGAGACCCTCGCGCAGGTGGGCCTCGTCTTCCTGATGTTCTCGATCGGGCTGCGGCTTTCGCTGCGCAAGCTGCGCCGGCTCGGGCTCCCGCTCCTGGCCGCGGTCTTCTTGGGCTCGCTCGCGATGTACTACCTCTCCCGGCTCGTCGCGGCCGCCCTCGGCTGGAGCTCCACGGAGGGCCTCTTCCTTGCCGGGGCCCTCATGATCTCGTCCTCGTCGATCATCGGGAAGATCCTGCACGAGACCGGCCTCAACCACGAGCGCTCCGGCCAGCTCGCGCTCGCCGTCTCGGTCCTCGAGGACGTGGTCGCGGTCGTCATGCTGGCCGTCCTCGAATCCGTGGTCCAGCTGGGCGGGGCGGGCTCGAGCCACGCCTCGGCGGTGGGGGGGAGCCTCCTCCACCTCGGGGCCTTCGTCGTCCTGATCGGGGTGGTCGGCCTGATCCTGGTCCCCTGGCTCCTCAGGCGGATGAGCATCTCGATGGACGAGGAGCTCCAGACGCTCTGCCTCGCCGCGCTCCTCTTCGGCCTGGCGATCCTCGCGCAGAAGGCGAGCTATTCGCTCGCCCTCGGCGCCTTCCTGCTCGGGATCATCGTCGCGGAGACCCCCCACCGCCACCAGGTCGAGCGCACGTTCGAGGGGATGCGCGACGTCTTCAGCGCCGTGTTCTTCGTCGCCATCGGTATGGAGATAGACGTCCACGAGTTCGTGGCGAGCGCCGGGCTCATCGCCGGGGTCGCCGCGTTCACGCTCCTCGCGAGGCCCGCGGCGGTCACGGCGGGCCTCTGCGCCATCGGAATACCGGCGAGGGACAGCCTGAGGGCCGGCCTCATGACGTCGCCCATAGGGGAGTTCTCCTTCGTGATCGCACAGCTCGGGGTCGGCGCCGCGGTGGTCCCGTCCCGCTTCTACCCGCTCGTGGTCGGCGTGTCGCTTGTGACGACCCTCGTGACCCCGTACATCGCGAGGCATTCCGACGCCGTGGCCTCGGCCATCCTCTCCCGCCAGCACGGCTGGCTGAGGGACTGGCTCCGCTACTACCAGGACTGGCTCGAGCGCTTCATGCGCCAGCGCAGGCGCAGCACGCTCTGGCAGCTCAGCAGGAAGCGCTTCGCCCAGATCGGGATCGAGATGCTCTTCGTGAGCGGGGTCCTCGTCTTCTCGCGCGAGATCTACGACGCGGTGCAGGACTGGCTCGGGCGCGACTTCCCGACCGGGGCGCTCGTGGGCTACTGGATAGCCCTCTCCCTCCTCGTCCTGGCGCCGCTGGTCGCCATCTGGCGCAACTGCTCGGCCCTCTCGCTCCTCTTCGCGCAGGTGTCCACCGCCCACCACCCCCGCGGCCGCCAGCTTGCGCCGGTCATCGAGACCGGGCTCAAGGCCGTCGCCGTCGCCGTCCTCACTGTGTGGCTGATCGCGATCGTGCCGGCGGAGGACACGGCCCGCTGGCTGATCCTTGCCTCGGCGCTCGTCGGCGTAGGCGCAGTCCTCCTCCTTCGCCGCAGGCTGATCTACTGGCACGCCGTCCTCGAGGTCGAGCTCACGACCATGATCCAGACCTCCGAGTCCAAGATGACCTCGACGACGGCGCCCTGGATGGGCCCGCACCCCGACTGGGACCTGCACATGATCGACTGCACGCTCCCCGACCTCGCCGACTGCCAGGGAAGGACCATCGCGGAGCTGGACCTGCGCGCGCGCTTCGGGTGCTCGGTCGTCGGGATCGAGAGGCAGGGCTTCATGATCCCGCTCCCGCCGCCCGAGTCGGTCCTCTACCCGCGCGACAAGGTGCTCCTCATGGGAACGATGGAGCAGGTGCAGCGGGGCCGCGCCTTCCTCTGCACCGTGTCCGGCAGCCCCGAGACGGACTCGCTCTTCGAGGAGGTGCGGATGGAGGCCCTGCTTGTGCCCGAGTGGAGCCGGGCGGGGGGCCGGTCGCTCGCGGAGCTCTCGCCGGCGAAGGAGCACGGGGTCCAGGTCGCCGGCATCAACCGGCGCGGGGAGAGGATACTCAACCCGGGGGCGCACGAGTCGCTGCGGGCCGGCGACGAGCTCCTCGTCCTCGGGACGCCCGAGCAGATCAGGAACTTCCGCGGCTGGCTCACCGAGAACCCGGCCCAGGACGCGTAGGCGCCCAAGGGGTCAGTTAGTCCCGTGGGTGCCGGACGCGTCCGGCTTCTTCAGCTCTTCCTTGGCGGGCGGCAGGGGCTCGTCCTCCTTGGCCGCCTTCTTGAACTCCTTCATCGACTGACCGAGGCCCTTCGCGAGCGCGGGGAGCTTCGTCCCGCCGAAAAGCAGCAGGAGGACCAGGAGAATGAGGATCCACTCGCCACCACCCGTGGGGATCAAGCCGGCCAACTGGACATTGAAGGGTGACATGGCGTCAATCTAGGCCCGTTTGACCCCTAAGCAAGAGCGTTCCGAGCACCTCAGGAGCGCGGCGGCGGGCGCAGCGAGGCGGCCACCTTCAGGAGGTTCTGGGCATTGTCGATCTGCTCGGCGTCGAAGAAGCCGTGCAGCTGGCGGATGCGCGTCGGGTGGCGCATCTTGCGGAGCGCCTTGGCCTCGATCTGGCGGATGCGNNGGCGGATGCGCTCGCGGGTGACCTTGAACTGCTTGCCGACCTCCTCGAGGGTCCTGCTGTAGCCGTCGACCAGGCCGAACCGAAGCGAGAGAACGCGGCGCTCGCGCTCGGTCAGGGTGTCCAGGACGTCGATGATCTTCTCCCTGAGGAGTGAGTACGCCGTCATATCGTAGGGGTTCTCGGCCGACTTGTCCTCGATGAAGTCGCCAAATGAGGTGTCGTCGCCGTCGCCGACAGGCGACTGGAGCGAGATCGGCTGCTGCGCCATCTTCATGATCTGCTGGACGCGGTCGACCGGCAGGTTCATCTCGTCGGCAACCTCGTCCGGGGTCGGCTCGTGGCCGTACTCCTGGAGGAGCTGCTTCTGGACCTGCATGACCTTGTTCAGCGTCTCGATCATGTGGACCGGGATGCGGATCGTGCGGGCCTGGTCGGCGATCGNNNNCGCAGGTTGGCCTCGACCATCTCGGTCTTGGCGCGGTGCGCCTCGCGCACGTGCGTCATCGTCTGCTGGTAGACGGCGACGAGCTGCGGCGGGGAGATCCTCTGGGCCAGCTCGATGTGGCGCAGCTTGTTGTTGATGGAGCGGGAGTCGATCGTGGCGTCCTTCTTCGTCTTCGGGTGCTTCGCGCGCTCGAGCTGGATCTGGTAGGTCTCGATCTCCTCGAGCACCGGGCGCAACTGCTCCATGTACTCCTCGTACACCTTGAGCTTGAAGAAGAACTTCGAGAAGTTGGCCCTGAGGGCGGTCTCGCGCCTGCGGAACTTGGAGAGGGCCTTCTTGCGCTCGGGCTCCGAGCGCGCCTTCGCCTGCTCGATCCACGCCTCCTTGGTGCCGGCCTCGGACTTCTGCGTCGAGTCGACCAGCTTGGGCAGCGTCCTGAAGTAGGCGTCGCGGCTTTCGATCTTCTTGTCGATGACGATCCGGTCGAAGCGCTCCTCGCGGTTGAGGAGCTTGGCCCCGAGGACGGCGATGTAGCCGCCGACGGCCGACGCCTGGAACAGGGCCTCCTGGGCCTTCAGCTCCGCGTTCTCGATCCGCTTGGAAATCTCGACCTCCTGCTCGCGCGTCAGCAGCGGCACCTGCCCCATCTGCTTCAGGTACATCCTGACCGGGTCGTCGAGGATGTCATTCTGCGACGAGCGCGACTCCTCCTCCTCGGCCTCCTCCTGCCTCTGCTTGTAGTCCTCCACCTGGTCCGGCTCGAGGATCTCGATCTCGAGGTTCTGGAGGATGGAGAGGACGTTATCGATCTCCTCCTGGTTCTCGATCGACTCCGGGAGCGCCTCGTTGATGTCGTCGAACGTCAGGTATCCCTGCTCCTTGGACAGGCGGATCAGCTGGCGGATCTTCTCGTTGATGCCCCCTATCGGCGCGGCGGCGTCGACGCCCTCGGCCGGCGC
>PMSP01000230.1 GCA_003168315.1 Opitutaceae bacterium | reverse complement strand
AGGCCGAGGCGGTCATCGCCGCGCGCCAGAAGATTGTCTTTGGCGCCGTGGGGATGGTCGAGATGGCCCTGCGGGAGCTCTCGGAGAAGGGCGTCGTCAAACTGGACGAGGAGCGCAAGGCCGCGATGGTCTCGAACCTCCTGGTCGTCCTCTGCGGGGAGTCGCAGGCCCAGCCCGTGCTGAACGCCGGGACGCTCTACACCTGAGCGACGGCTCGGCCCCAAGCGATGCCCGCCGTCAACCAAGTATTCCAATCCGCCCCGATGGGGCGCCGGGTCGTCGTGACCGTGTTTCTCGGCCTCGCCGCGTTCCTCGTCGGGTTCGCTGTCAACGTGTATTTCGCCGGGGTGAGGAACCCGGGGCACGGCAACACCTCCGGAAGGGCCGTCGGGGTTCTCGTGCCCCTCGTGGCCCTCCTGATCCTCGCCCCCCTCATCCTTGTCGAGCGCAACAAGGTCTCCCATTTCTCGATTGAGGACGACGTCCTCGTCCTCGGGAAGAAGAGGTACCCGATGGAGGGCCTCCTCCAGGTGTCCCGCGATCCGGACGTCATCCGCGGCGCCATGCGCAAGCTGGGGAGCGGGGGCCTCGGGTCCATCCGCGGGAATTACTGGAGCAAGCGCCTTGGCAATTTCGAGGCCTTCCTGACGTGCACGGAGACCGCGGTGGTCCTGCGGTGGCCCGAGACCGTGGTCGCCGTTTCGCCGGCGGATCCCGATTTCTTCATTCTTTCCGCCAGGAAGGCGGGAGGGCTCCGGTGACTATGGCCAACCCGAATCCTGGGAATGGCTGACGACCGCAAGGCATTCCTTCTAAGGGCCGATCCGCTTCTCTGGAAGGCCATCGAGACCTGGGCGGCCGACGAGCTGCGCAGCGTGAACGGCCAGATTGAGTTTATCCTCAGGGAGGCTGTGCGCCGGCGCCGGAAATCGGGCGCCGAGGGCGCAACGCAGCCTGCCGACGGCTCTGCCGCGCCTCCCCCGGCCACATGACCGCGGACGCGGCGATGAAGGGCATTGCATCGGAGGCGACTTCGGGGAATTTTCCGGGGCGCGCAGGAGCGCCCACCCGCCGCCGAACCCGATGACCCCGTCCGAAGCCCAGCCGAGAATCGCTTCCCTCCGGTCGGAGATCGCCTCCCATGACGAGCGCTACTACCGCCAGGCCCGCCCGGAGATCAGCGACCGCGAGTATGACCGCCTGAAGCGCGAGCTCGCGGACCTGGAGGCGAAGTTCCCGGAATCGGCCCGTGCGGCGGGCGCGGACACCCCGACCGTCAAGGTGGGCGACGACCGCGCCGAGGGGTTCGTGACCGTGCGTCACCGCCAGCCGATGCAGAGCCTCGACAACACCTACTCCGAGGCCGAGCTCCGGGAGTTCCACGCGCGCCTCGTGCGGCTCCTCGGCCGCGAGGACCTGACCTACGTCGTCGAGCCGAAGATCGACGGCCTTGCGGTCAGCCTCACCTACGAGANNGCCCAGGCGCCCGTGCCGGCCCTGATCGAGATCCGGGGCGAGATATTCATGACCCTTGCCGAGTTCACGCGGATAAACGCTGCGCGCGACGAGGAGGGCGAGGAGCGCTACGCCAACCCCCGCAACCTCGCTGCGGGGACTATCAAGCTACTCGACCCCCGCGAGGTGGCGGAGCGCCGGCTCGAGGTTGTCCTCTACGGGATCGGGGCCTGCGAGCCCGCGAAGGCCGCCGGCGAGACGCAGTCGGGCTACCACGCCCGGGTAAAGGCCTGGGGACTGCCGACGGTCGAGAAATTCTGGACGGCCCGCGGGATCGACGAGGCCTGGAAGGCCGTCGGCGAGCTGGACCGCTTGAGGCAGGGCTTCGCCTACGCGACGGACGGCGCCGTGGTGAAACTCGACTCGCTCGCCTTCCAGCGGGAGGCCGGGAGCACCAGCAAGGCCCCCAGGTGGGCAATGGCGTACAAGTTCGCGGCCGAGCGGGCCGAGACTAAGCTCCTCTCGATCTCCGTGCAGGTGGGCCGGACGGGCGTCCTGACTCCGGTTGCCGAGCTGGAGCCGGTGATTCTCGCGGGCACGACCGTGTCGCGCGCCACGCTCCACAACCGGGACGAGATAGCGCGCAAGGACATCAGGGTGGGGGACTTCGTCTTCGTCGAGAAGGCGGGCGACGTCATACCGGCCGTGGTCGGAGTCAACATGGGGCGCCGGACCCGGGAGTGCGCGGTCTTCAAGTTCCCGACCCGCTGCCCGTCCTGCGGGAGCGCCGTCATCCAGGCGGAGGGCGAGGTCGCCCTGCGCTGCCCGAATTACGACTGCCCCGTGCAGGTGCGACGCCGGGTGCAGCATTTCGCCTCCCGGGCCTGCGTCGACATCGACGGGCTCGGCGAGGCCATGGTCGATGTCGTCGTCGAGAAGGGCTGGGTGCGGAGCATCGCCGACATCTACGGGCTCAAGCGCGCCGACCTCCTCGGCCTCGGCAAGAGCGTTGAGAAGTCGACCGACAACCTCCTTGCCGCCATCGAGGCGAGCAAGGGGGCCGAGCTCTGGCGCTTCGTCCACGGGCTGGGGATCCCGCACGTGGGGACTGCCGCGGCGAAGGACCTCGCCAACCGCTTCCTGAGCCTCGAGGCCCTGTCGGAGTCCAAGTTCGAGGACTACATTGGGAAGGGGAAGGAGAGCCTCATCGCGGGAATCGGGACGACAATGGCGGACGCTATCGTCGACCACTTCAACCAGCCGATCAACCGGACACTTGTCAGGGACCTCGGGAAGGCCGGCGTCGACCCCAAAGCGCCCGTCGTCGCGGCGCCGGGAAAGGGACCCTTCCTCGGCAAGACCTTCGTCCTCACGGGGACCCTGCCCTCAATGACCAGGGACGAGGCCTCGGCCCGGATAGAGGCGGCTGGTGGCAAGATCACCTCGAGCGTCAGCAAGAAGACGAGCTTTGTCCTGGCCGGCTCCGATGCGGGCTCGAAGCTCGACAAGGCAAAGACCCTGGGGGTCGCGGTGATCGGCGAGGGCGAACTTCTCTCGATGCTGAAGGGCTCATGACGGCGAATGGCCTCGGGCTGCTCTTGAGGGGAGCGAGCTTTTTTCACACCAGGTCGGGTCGCCGGCCGCCTTTCCCGGCGGAAAAGGTGCCCTCGGCGCCGTCCGTCGAACTCCGCGGGTATTGACGCCTCAGGCCGGTCTTGACCGACGAAACAACACAAGGTGGCTCGTCAACAGAATCGGCACGATCCAGAGGGGTACCAAGGCCAGTGGAAGTGCGGCCAATTCATTCATCGAGCCCGGCCGGGTGAGGTTTAGCCATCCGGCAGTCCCAACGGCCAGAACCAGGTCCATCAGCCCGACCCAGTTCCAAACGGCAAGCGCCCGGTCGAATCCGGCGCCGGAGGGCAAGACGAGCAAGATCAAGACGCCGACGGCCGCAATGACGTCACCCCAGCCCGCCCGCTCAGCGAATTCCTGCGGCAGGCGCCCCTGAACGTGCAGCCAGATGAAATAGAAGCCTATGAACCGCAGCAGGTGAAGTCTCAGGATCGCCCGTGTTCCAATCGCTCGGACGGCCTGCGCGAGCCATCCGCGCCCAACTGCGGCGGCCGTGAGGGCCGCCGTCAAGGATCCGATCAGAAGGGGCATAGTCCACGGCGGCAGATAGACCAGCAGATGAACCGCTCCAACGACGACGGCGGCCAAGCCCCAGACTGCGAGAACCAAAAGGAGAAGCCGCGGCGACGAGTTCATGGGGTCGGATCCTATGATCACGTGTCGGGAGCATTTGCAATCTCGACTCTGAACGCCCCGGAAGCCCTCACAATATTTCGGCTGCCGCCGATCTCAGCCCCTTGCTAGATGTGCTGCAGCGCTTGGGAGAGCTCCTGCATGAAGGCCTGGGCGTCGGCGGCCGATGGGCGGTAGCCCGGCTTGCTCACCTCGGTGATTCCCGGGCGGCCCTGGAGGTCGACGATCCACTTGCCGGTAACCCCGTCGGGGAAGGTCATGGTCCCGCTGGCCATCGCGCTCGGATTCAGGGCCACCTTGTCCACGGACACGGTGACTCCGGAGGCGGCCGGAAGCGCCTCATCAGGTGCCGGAGACTCGCCGACCAATCCCTTCTTCTCGGGCGCCGCGGGGGCCGGGGCCCCCTTGCTCACGTCGCTCGCGTCCGCCTTGGGGACGGGGTCCTTCAGCTGGAGGTTCAGGTCGTCGACCAGGAACCGGACGTCCATGTAGGTCATCGAGATCTTGAACTGGTCGGACAGCTTCTTCTGCACCGCGTAGAGGTTGTCGCCCGCGGCGACCCACTCGGACACGGATTTCTTCTGCTCGGGTGTGAGGGTCATGAGTCGGCCAACAGATAACCCCATTTCCCCCAACAACTCAAGCCGGGTCGCCGATCATCCTGTCAGCGCGACAGCTGCGTCTTCAGAAACTCGATGCTGCCCCTCATGGTCGCGTCCTGCTCCATCATGTTGTCCACCGCCTTGCAGGCATGGATGACGGTGCCGTGGTCGCGGCCGCCGAAGGCGTCCCCGATCTCCTGGAGCGAGTGCTTGGTGAGGGTCCGGGCGAGGTACATCGCGGCCTGGCGGGGTATCGCGATGTTGTTCGGGCGCCTTTTGCTCGTCATGTCGCTGTGCCGGATCTGGAAATGGTCGGCCACGCGCTTCTGTATCGTCTCGATGGTCAGGATGCTCTGGGCCTGCTCGACAAGCATGTCGTGGAGGAGCCGCTCCGTCGTGGCGAGGTCGAGCGGCTTGTTGCTGAGGGCGCTGTAGCTCGCGACCTTGATCATCGCCCCCTCCAGGCGGCGGATGTTCTTCGTTATGTTCTGGGCGATGAAGGTGATGATCGGCTCCGGCAGCCCGCACTTGAGGGTGGCAGCCTTCGTCCGAAGGATCGCGATCCGGGTCTCGAGGTCGGGCGCCTGGATGTCGGCCGGAAGCCCCCACTCAAAGCGGGAGACGAGCCGCGCCTCCAGCTTCTGTATCTCGCTCGCCCTGCGGTCACTTGAAAGGACGATCTGCTTTCCCGACTCGAACAGGTCGTTGAACGTGTGGAAGAACTCCTCCTGGATGCGCTCCTTGCCGGCCAGGAACTGGACGTCGTCCAGGAGCATGACGTCGACGTGGCGGTAGCGCTGGCGAAACTTGACCATCCCATTCTCCTGCAACGCCTGGATGAAGTCGTTCGTGAACTTCTCGGTGGAGAGGTAGGCGACCCGGGCGTCCGGGTTGTTCTTCAGGATGGCATGCCCGATGGCGTGCATCAGGTGCGTCTTGCCGAGCCCCGTGTCCCCGTAGATGAAGAGCGGGTTGTAGGCCTGGGCGGGGGCCTGGGCGACGGCCAGGGCCGCCGCATGGGCCATCTGGTTGTTCGATCCGACGACGAATGTCTCGAACGTGTTGCGGATGTTGAGGGTGCCGGGTGCCGGTCCGCGGTCGTCCCCGCGGGATGTCCGGCGGACGCCCGGGGCCTTCGGGCGGGCTGCCGGGGCCGCGGGCTCCGAGCGGTGGCCCCCGTTGCCCCTGGCGGCGCCGTCCGTCTTCTGGAGGTTCACGCTGACCGTCCTGCCGGCCGTCAGCCGCAGGCGCTGGGAAATCAGGTCCAGGTAGTTGTCGTGGATCCAGATGGCAGCGAAATCGTTGGGCACGCCGAGCGTGATCGCGTCCTCGGATGTCTCGAGGCACACGACGGGCTCGAACCACATCTGGAACACATCTTCGGGAAACAGGGACTTGAAGTCACATTTTACCGTTTCCCACAGGTTATGGGGCAGGGACAAAGGGGGCATGGGGCTGGCGAAAATCAGGTCTTATTCACATTGGCCCGCCCGGGGTGCTTCGGCACGTCATTTGGGCCGCCATGGGATCCGTCAGCTGCGACAAAATTTGATTCCTGGCCACGGGCGTGTGGGGCGGGGTAAAGAAATCGTGTAAGAATTTGATGACCAAGGAATAGTAACGGGTGTCGCTGCGCGGCCCAGAGGGGGCGGCTATTGTGGCGTGGCAAAGAACTTCCGGGGGGGTAAAACGCTTGGACAAGGGCGGAGTAACTGTGAACGCTAAAACCATTACAAGGTCAACTTTCTGACAAGTTGTTCACAGGGGGGGTGGGCATAACTTTTTTCGCTTTTTTCGTTGCGTCCGTCGCACAAATTTAGGCGGCGAAAAACGACCCCTTGCGGCGTGTAATCCCGGCAATGTTACATCGACCGGAATCAGGCTTTCAAAGCCGAGATGCAGGTTACAGGCGTGTTACGCGCGGGTGACGCTGCGTGAACTTTTTCGATACGCTTTGGCGCCGCGCGGTCACACGTGCGCGGGCGCGGGCTCGACCCATTTCTTGTGCTCCTTGATGAGCGCGATCAGGCGGGCGTCGGCGTCGGATTGCGGGATGTTGTACTGCACGCACTGCTTGCCGACATAGAGGTTGATCTTGCCCGGGGCGCCCCCGACGTAGCCGAAGTCCGCGTCCGCCATTTCCCCCGGGCCGTTCACGATGCATCCCATGATGGCGATCTTGACGCCCTTCAGGTGAGCGGTCTGCGAGCGGATGCGCTGGGTCGTCGTCTGCAGGTCGAAGAGCGTCCGACCGCAGCTGGGGCAGGCGACGAACTCCGCCTTGGAAATCCTGGCGCCGGCCCCCTGGAGGACGTTGTAGGTGAGCCGCGCGGCCCGGGCGGGGTCCGCCTCGGTCTCGATGCTGACCATGTCCCCGACCCCGTCGCAGAGCAGGCTTCCCGTGAGGATGGCCGCGTCGATGAGGCGGGAGAGGAAGCTGTTGTCGCCCCGAAGCGACGTGAGGGAGGTGTTCCGGATCCAGATGGGCGCCAGGCTGCCGCCCGCCCTGAGCTCCTCGACGATCCTTCGCAGCGCGCCGACCGGATGGTCGCCGCCTGAGGGCTGCGATCCGGAGCAGGTGACAATGAGGCGGTCGTCGCCGGCCGCCCTGACGGCGGCGGCGAGGGCCCCCGCGTGCCGGGACGCCACGTCGAGCGCAAGGAACTGGCCGGTCCTGCGCGCAAGGTCCACCCAGCTCGGGAAGTGGGGGGCGTCGCCGGCCTCGAAGCGCCTGAGGAGGACGACACTGTCCCTCGCCCCGTCGAGGTAGGGCTCGACGTCGGCCGGCGCCAGGGAACGATCGAGCTCAAGGACGAGGAAGGAGACCGCGCCGGGGCGCCCCTTCACGGCGGCCCTGAGCGTCTCCAGGTCCGCCCGCGAGGCGACCGGGACATGGAGTCCCTCGGCGGGCGTGTCGGCCAGGCGGGGGGACGCCAGTTCGCCGAGCGCGGCCGCCGCCTTGTCCGCGCCGGCGACCCGCACGATCACGCGCGGGGGCTGCTCGGGCCCGACGCCGCACCCGCCGACCTGGAGGGCGCGGGTCTCGCGGCGCAGGAAATGGAACGGGTCTATCGAATCGGCCTCGGCGGCCTCGAGGGGCCGCTCCTTCCAGAGGCTCATCGCCTTCATCGCGATCGTCTGGGCGACCGGGATCTCGTACACGCTGTCCTCGGTCAGGGAAACGCGGATCGTGTCGCCGAGCCCGTCCAGGAGGAGCGAGCCGATGCCGATCGATCCCTTGATCCTGCCGTCCTCGCCGTCGCCCGCCTCGGTGACCCCGAGGTGGAGGGGGTAGTGCATGTCCTCGGCGTCCATCCGCTCGACGAGCAGCCGGTACGCCTCGATCATCACCTTCGGGTTGGAGGACTTCATCGAGAGGATGATGTCCCTGAAGGCGTGCGACTCGGCGATCCGCAGGAACTCGAGCGCGCTCTCCACCATCCCGAGGGGCGTGTCGCCGTAGCGGTTCATGATCCGGTCGCTCAGGGAGCCGTGGTTGGTGCCGATCCGCATGGAGCGGCCGAGCTCCCTGCTGCGCTTCACGAGCGGCGAGAACGCCTCATGGAGCCTCTGGAGCTCCCGCTCGTAGTCCGCGTCGCTGTAGTCGCGAACGGCAAAGCGCTTCTTGTCGGCATAGTTGCCCGGGTTCACCCGGACCTTCTCCACGTGCTCGACGGCCTCCATCGCGGCCGTGGGCAGGAAATGGATGTCCGCCACGATCGGGACGGCGGCCCAGCCGGCCGCGGAGAGCCCCGTGCGGATTTCCTTCAGGCACCGCGCGGCCTGCACGTTCGGGGCGGTGACGCGCACGATCTCGCAGCCCACCTCGGCCAGGGCGACCGACTGGCGGACCGTCGCCTCGACGTCCTGCGTGTCGCTTGTCGTCATCGACTGGATACGAATCGGGTTCGATCCCCCGACGCCCACGGCGCCCACCTTGACCTCGCGGGTCGGGCGCCGGACGGTGCTGAAGCGGGATGCGCAGTAGGCCATGGGAATGGGTCAGGGCCTCGCGGGAGCCGGGGCGGCCGCAGCCGCGGACTGCGCGCGGTCGTCCCGCACGTCCTTGCGCCACCGGCGCACGTCGAAGACGCTGACGTAGAGGACCATCGAGAGGAGGAGTACCATGAAGACGCTCTGCGCACCGATGACGAAGTTGACCGGCAGCGCCCTGCCGCGCAGGCGGCTGATCGTCGCGAAGACGATCTGGCCGCCGTCGAGGACCGGGATCGGCAGCAGGTTCAGGATCGCCAGGTTGATGTTGATAAGGATCGAGAATGTCAGCACGTAGCGGATCCCGGCGTCCGCCGCCTCGTGGAAGATGTGAACGATGCCGATCGGCCCCGTCAGCTTCGAGAGGCCGACATTGGAATGGGGGTTGATGAGGCCCCAGAGGGTGGCGATCGTCATCGTGAACGGGGGCCCGAGCTGGGCGAACGGCGTGGGGTGCGACAGGTGGTACCCGATCGAGAACTCGATTCCCCCGTAGGGGTTTGCGCCCGTGCGGGGAGGGAAGGTGAGGGGGATCTCGCGGCCGTCGCGCAGGACCGTCAGCCGGGCCGGCTTGGCCGGCTCGGCCGAGAGCTCCTCCGCGAGGCCGCCCGAGTTCATGACGACGGCTCCGTTTATCCTGAGGATGCGGTCGCCGGCCAGGAGACCGGCCCTGGCCCCGATCGAGTCGGCCGCGACGGAGTGGACGTTCAGGTTGTAGCCCGGCGAGATGCCGATCTGGCGCCAGCGCTCGTCGCCGATCAGGCGGGGGTGAAGGACGAGGGTCATCGGCTTTCCGGCCCTCTCGACCAGGAAGACCGTGCGCGGGCTCCCGTCGGGCTCGCTCACCGAGCTGGTCGCCAGGGTCTGGTGGAGCTCGTCCCAGTCGGTGATGCGGTGGCCGTCGATCTCCCTCACGACGTCGCCCACCTGCAGGCCGCCCACGGCGGCCGGGCTCGCGACATGGGAGCCGTCGGGCAAGTCGACCGTGCGGGAGATGTAGCCGACGGTCGTCGACGTCGTCTCGTCGTTCTCGGGCTGGCCGATCTGCCAGATGATGCACGCCAGCAGGAATGCGAAGAGGACGTTGAAGGTCGCCCCCGCGACGAAGACAAGGAGCTTGGTCGAGTAGGAGACGGGCGGCAGCTTTGCCGTGTCGACCTGGCTCTCTCNNCACCGAGGTCGGCGATCTGGGGAAGCAGGACGAAGCCCCCGATCGGGAACCATGCGACCTGGTAGCGGGTGCCGTCGGCGCCCTTCCAGGAAAAAATCGGGGGCCCGAAGCCTATGGAAAAAACCTCGACGTGGACGCCCCTGGAGCGGGCGGCCAGGTAGTGGCCGAGCTCATGCACGAAGATCGAGCCCCCGAAGAACAGGATGATGAGGGCGATCGACCAGACGTTCGACAGGAGGGAATGGACAAGGTCAGCGGACACTTATGTGTAAATTATTAGCGGGCAATTATTTAAAGCTGGCGACATCCCTTTCTGCGCCCTCCCTGGCAGCCTTGTCGGCACCCAGGACCTCGCCGACCTCCGAGGGTTCAAAATTGGCTGTGCGGTCCAGAGCCTTGGCGACGATCGTGGGAATCGCAAGAAATGGAATCCGGGTCCCCAGGAAGGCCTCGACGGCGACCTCGTTGGCCGCGTTGAAGACCGCGGCCGCGACGCCGCCGGCCTCCATCGACTCCCGGGCGTAGCGGATCATCGGGTAGCGCCCCTCGTCGACCGGGCTGAAGTCGAGCCGGAAGAGCCGCGTCAAGTCGATCGGCGGCTCGACCCCCCTCGCGCGGTCGGGATAGAGGAGCGCATGCTGGATCGGGAAGGTCATGGAGGGGGGCGATAGCTGCGCCAGCATCGCGCCGTCGTTAAACTCCACCAGGCAGTGGACGAGGCTCTGCGGGTGGATGACGGCGCCGCACTGGTCGGGCCGCAGGTTGAAGAGCCACTTCGCCTCGATCAGCTCGAGGCCCTTGTTGGCGAGTGTCGCCGAGTCCACGGTCACCTTGGGTCCCATCGACCAGTTCGGATGCTTGAGGGCGTCCGCCGGGGTCGCCTGCGCCAGCCTCTCCGCGGGCCAGTCCCGGAACGCGCCGCCGCTCGCGGTCAGGATGACCCGCCGGACGGCGGAGCCCGCGTGGCCCTCGACGCACTGGAAGACGGCGCTGTGCTCGCTGTCGACCGGCAGGATCCGGGTCCCCCTGCGCCTCGCGGCCTCCATCACGAACTTCCCGGCGAGGACGAGGATCTCCTTGGAGGCGAGGGCCAGGTCCTTGCCCGCGGCGATGGCCGCCATCGCCGGGTCGAGGCCCGCGGTCCCGACGACGGCGAGGAGGACCACGTCGGCCGTGGGCAGCGTGGCCAGCTCGGAAAGCCCGGCGCTCCCCTGGAGGAGACGCATGCCCGCCGGAAACGCCCCGGACGCCTTTGCCTCCGCGTGGGCCGCGGGGTCGTGGATCGCCGCCTCGCGGACGCCAAACTCGAGCGCGACCTCGGCCAGTCGGCGCCAGTCGGACCTCGCGGCGATGCCGACCAGCTCGAGGCGGTCCCGGTGGGCCGCGATGACGCGGAGCGTGCTCCCCCCGATCGAGCCGGTCGCCCCGAGGAGGACGACGCGCCTCCTGGCGTCGGGGGATGGGGGGGATGCGGATCCGGCGGCCATGGTCGGTCGAAGGTCGCCTCAGGCCAGCTGCTGGAGGAGGAAGTACCCGACCGGGGCCGCGAGGATCAGGCTGTCGCTCAGGTCGAAGATGCCGCCGATCCCGGGGACGCCGCCGCCGGAGTCCTTTATGGCGGCCCGGCGCTTGATCACGGACTCGACCAGGTCGGACACGATGGCGATCGCGGCCAGGGGGGCCGCGATCAGCGCGGCGCGAGCCGGGGTCATCCCGGCGGGAAGCACGTTCCGGCCCAGCCAGGCCACCAGGGCGCCGACGCCCATGGACACGAGGACGCCGCCGGCCGCGCCCTCCCAGGTCTTCTTCGGGCTCGTCAGGGGCGCCATGGGATGGCGCCCGATGGCGAGCCCCGTCAGGAGGGCGCCCACGTCGCAGAACTTGGCGACGGCCACGACCCAGAGGAAGAGGACGAGGCGGCCGGCGGGATGGATCGTGTCGCCCGGGACGGGGGTGACGATCCGCACGAGGTACTGCAGGAGGAGCGAGACGTAAACGATCCCGAAGAGGGTGGAGGTCAGCGCATCCACCCGCTTCTCCGGGGCGCGCTCGGCGAGGATCCTCACCGAGAAGACGACGGCCGCGAGCGCGACCAGCGGATACGAGGGGATACCGAAGCGGGCCTCGGTCCACGGCGCGAGGGTCACCAGGCCCCCGAAGATCATCCCCAGGCCGCCGAAGGGGGCGTGGCCGGCCGCGTCCATCAGGCGGTAGAGCTCCCTCAGCGTGAGGACCGATATCGCCACGACGACGGCGACCGCCCCGTCGGTCCTGAAGAACCAGAGCACGGCGAAGAGGAGGAGCCAGAGGACGACGGTGCTGGTGATTCTCTTTGCCACGGGTTCCGGCGCTCCTCGGCTACTTGGCGACCGCGACGGGCTTCAGCTGGTCGCTCGTCAAGCCGTACCGCCGCTCGCGGCGCGCGTAGTCCGCGATCGCCGCGGCCAGGTCGTCCTTCGAGAAGTCGGGCCACAGGACCTGCGTGAAGACGAACTCCGCGTAGGCCGACTGCAGGAGCAGGAAGTTGCTCGTGCGCGTCTCGCCCGAGGTGCGGATCACCAGGTCGGGGTCCGGCATCCCGGCCGTGTAGAGGTACTTGGCGAAGCTGCACCACGAGGCGTCGTTCAGCTTCTCGCGGCCGGCGGCAACCGCGGCCGCGTAGGCGTGGGCGGCGTCGACGATCTCGGTCCGGGACCCGTAGTTGAGAGCGAGGACGAGCGTGTAGTCGGTGAAGTCCTTCGTCTTCTCGACCGTGGCCGCAAGGTGCCTTTGGACGCCCTCGGGGAGCTCGTCGATGCGGCCGATCGTCATCAGGCGCACCCGGTCGCGCACGAAGGTCGCCAGCTCCTTCTTCAGGTAGAGCTCGAGGAGCGCCATCAGCGCCCCCACCTCGTCCTTCGGCCGGTTGCGGTTCTCGGCCGAGAAGGCGTAGAGCGTCAGCATCCTGACCCCGAGGTCCCGCGCCGCGTAGGTCGCGGTCCGGACAGCCTCGACGCCGCGCCGGTGGCCCTCGATCCGGGGCAGCCCGCGCTGCTTCGCCCAGCGCCCGTTGCC
>PMSP01000139.1 GCA_003168315.1 Opitutaceae bacterium | reverse complement strand
TCCGCAAGGAGATCAAGGCCGAGCGGGACGTCCTCGCGAAGGCCGATTACCCGTACAAGGAGTTCAGGCTCGGCCCCCCCCTTCCCCCAAAGATCGTGGCGCCGAAGGATGCCGACGCCCTCAAGCCATCGACCTCCAAGGATGCCGACAAGATTACCCCTCCCAAGGATTCCGACGACGATGACGACGAGATCGCCGACGCGGAGGACGACGCCAACGCCGACGCCTATGGGAAGGTCGACGTCGCGCTGCGCGAGGCCCTGAGGGTGGTGGACGACGCCATAGAGCTCGGCCACGACCACGAGTACTGGGCTAGCAACCACGCCCCGCTGACGGCGATCGCGAAGGGCTGAGCGCCCCGCGTCACGTCCACGCGAGGAAGAAGCGGTCCCTGCCCGTGAGGTCGGGCAGCGACTCCGTCCTCGTGAACCCGGCCCGCGAGGCCGCCGACGCCGCGAGCGCGTGGTGGCCGATGCCGGTCTCCAGGGCGAGCATGCCGCCCGCGGCGAGGAAGGGGGGCGCGGCGGCGATGACCGAGGCGAGGTCCGCGAATCCCTCCGCCCCGGAGACAAGCGCCGCGGCTGGCTCGTGATCGCGGACCTCAGGCGCGGCCGCCGCCGCCTCCCCGGCCGTGAGGTACGGCGGGTTCGAGACGATAAGGTCGTAGGCGTCGCCGGAGGGTAGGCCGGAAAACCAGTCCGACCTGACGAGTGAAACCCTCGGGGCGAATCCGGTCGCCGCCGCGTTCTCCCCAGCGAGCGCCAGCGCCTCCGGGCTCGCGTCAACGGCCGTCACCAAGGCCCCGGGGAATGCCTTGGCGAGGGCGAGGGCGACCGCGCCGCCTCCCGTCCCGAGGTCAAGCACGCGCATGGGCGGCGCGGCGCACCGGGAGACTACGGTCTCGACGAAAAGCTCGGTCTCGGGCCTGGGGATCAGGGCGCGCCGGTCCGCCGCGAGCCTCAGGCCCGAGAAATCCACGAAGCCCAAGACGTACTGGAGGGGCTCCCGGCGACCCCGCCGGCGGACAAGCTCCCTGATCGCCGCAAGCTCGGCGTCGGAGACGGGGCGCTCGAACTCGAGGTAGAGCCTCATGCGGGCGAGCCCCAAGGCGTGGCCGACCAGGAGCTCCGCGTTCAGCCTTGGGGACTCAATGCCCTTCGAGGCGAAGAATTCGGAGGTCTTCTTGACGACCTCGAGGACGTTCAGCATGGCCGCCTGGCGGGATGGCTCCGGGGTCCGCTCGGACGCCTCAGCCGAGCTCGGCGGACGGCCTGACGAGCTCGTACGAGCGGCCCTCGAGTGCGGCCAGGCGCTCCTCGTAGTGCGCCTTCTGGAGCGCCTCGATCAACGGGCCGATCGCGCCCTCCATGACCTGGGGCAGCCCGTGGAGCGTGAACCCGATCCTGTGGTCCGTGACGCGGTTCTGCGGGAAATTGTAGGTCCGGATCCTCTCGCTGCGGTCGCCCGAGCCGATCTGGCTGCGGCGCTCCGCCGCGTACTTCGCCTTCTCCTCGTCCTCCTTCAGCTTGAGGAGCCTCGAGCGAAGGACGGTCATGGCGCTCGCCTTGTTCTTGAGCTGCGAACGCTCGTCGGCGCACTGGACGATGAGCCCGGAGGGCTTGTGCAGGATCTGGACGGCCGAGTCGGTCGTGTTGACCCCCTGCCCTCCCGGCCCGCTCGCCCTGCAGACCGTGATCTCCAGGTCCTGCGGGTTGACCTGGATGTCGACCTCCTCCGCCTCTGGGAGGACCGCCACCGTCACCGTCGAGGTGTGGATGCGGCCGCTCGCCTCGGTGACGGGGACCCGCTGGACGCGGTGGACCCCGCTCTCCCATTTCAGGCGCTTGTAGACGTCAGCGCCGGAGATCAGGAACGCGACCTCCCTCAGGCCGCCCCGCTCGGTGTAGCTGCTGCTCATCGGCTGCACCTTCCAGCCCTGCGAATCGGCGTAGCGCTGGTAGCAGCGGGCAAGCTCCGAGGCGAAAAGGGCGGCCTCGTCACCCCCGGCGCCGGCCCGGATCTCCATGACGGTGTTCCTCGAGTCCGACGCCTCCGGAGGGATCATGGCGAGGAGGATCGACTCCCTCAGCTCGCGGGCGCGCCGCTCGAGGGCGGGGATCTCGGCGGTGGCGAGCTCCCGCAGGTCGGCGGCGCCGGAGGCCTCCCTGGCGAGCGCCGCCGCCTCCACCAGCTCGCGCTCCACCTGGGCGTGGGCCCGGTGCTCCTCCACCAGCCTGCGCAGCTTCTGCTGCTCCCGGGTCACCTCGGCCGCCCGCCGGGGGTTCGAGTAGAACGACGGCTCCGCCATCTGCGCATCGAGTTCCTCGAGGCGCCTCTGGAAGGGAGAAATTTCAGGAAGGGCGTCCATGGCTGCTATTTGCGAATTGCGCGGGCTGCGACCGGAGGCATAGCATGCCGCCTCACGCACCGCATGGCCGCGACGCTCTTCACACAGAACATTATCGCCTGCATCTGGGATTTCGACAAGACCTTAATCCCGGATTACATGCAGTCGCCCCTCTTCCGGCGCTACGGCGTCGACGAGGCGACGTTCTGGGCCGAGACAAACGCGCTGGTGGAGAACTACCGCAGGCGCGGGTACACCCTTTCCGGCGAGATAAGCTACCTGAACCACCTCCTGACCTACGTCATCGCGGGGCGGATGGCGGGCCTCAACAACGCGGTGCTGAAGAAATGCGGGACCGAGATCCGGTTCTACCCCGGCCTCCCCGAGTTCTTCGGCACGTCGAGGGCGTGGGTCGCGGACAAGCCCGAGTACCGCAAGCACGAAATCCACCTTGAGCACTACGTCGTTAGCACGGGCCTCGCGCAGATGATCCTCGGGAGCGCCGTCGCCCCGCACGTGGACGGGGTCTGGGGCTGCGAGTTCATAGAGAACCCCCTCCAGCCCGGCTTCCTGCAGCAGAAGGAGCTCGAGATCACGGCCGACGCGGAGATCGCGCAGATCGGCATGGTCATCGACAACACGACGAAGACGCGCGCCCTCTTCGAGATCAACAAGGGCACGAACAAGAACCCGGCGATCGACGTGAACTCCATGATAGCCGCCGAGGACCGCCGGATCCCATTCCAGAACATGATCTACATCGCCGACGGGCCGAGCGACGTGCCGAGCTTCTCGGTAGTCAAGGGCAACGGCGGGAACGCCTACGGCGTCTACAACCCGGCGAAGCAGGACGAGTACGCGCAGAACGACCGGCTGCGCCAGGTCGGGAGGATCGACCACTACGGCCCCGCCGACTACACGGCCGCAAGCAGCACGACGCAGTGGCTGCGGCTTCAGATCCATGAGATCTGCGACCGGATCGTGAGGGACCGCGAGGCGGCGGTGGCGCAGCGGACTACACGGCCGCCGAGGCACCTGAACCCGCTGCCGAGGGAGGAGGTCCTCCGCAAGGTGCCCGCCGCGCCCGAGCAGGCCAAGTTCCTCGAGTGAGCCCGACGCGCCCCTAGCGTGCGTCCGCCACTTCGCTCTTCTCGAACACGGCCGCTAGGTTGGCGGCCCTGGCCGCGTAGTCCGCGACCGCCGCGGGGGGACGCTCCTCGAAGACGGCCTTGATTCCGCCGTTCCACGCGAGCGCAATCCTGTAGGGCGTCGCGGCGACGCCGCGCTGCTCGAGCTCGGACTTGATCCAGTCGTAGTGCTTGACGGCCACCGCGTCGGACGAGTGGCGGTCGAGCGCGCGGCTGAACGGGGCCTGGGTGTGCATCTTCCAGGTTTCCTCGCGGAACTGGTAGGCCCCCAGCTCGCCGAAAGTTCCGGGCTCTTCGGTATTCGTCGGGTTCTCCAGCTGGTGGATGGCCTCAAGCGTGGCCCAGCGCTCGGAGGCGTACCCCTCGGAGGCCGCGACAAGCGAGCAGACGGCAAAGACCGGCACGATCCGGGCCAGGAGCGCCGCTCGCAGCCGAAGCAAGGGTCTGATGTTTGTCTGCATGACCCATCGAGACAGGGAAGCTCACCGCGGTGTTCGTGACCGCGCGCAATTAAACCTCACAAATAGCGGGAACCCGGAGCCTCATGCGCATTGCACGGCTCCGGGCACGTTGCTCGGCCCGGACGTAATCTCATTTCACTCAGCAAATTCCTCTATGAGGCGGGCCACGAGAGCGGTCCATCCCGTCTGGTGATCGGCCCCCAAACCGGCCCCAGTCTCACCATGAAAATATTCATGGAACCACATGAGGTCGCGCCAGTGATTGTCGTTAGCGAAGCTGGCATTGCCCGCCAATGCAGGCCGTTGGCCTTTGGCGTCCGGCATGAAGAGCGTGATGAGGCGCCGCGCCAGCTCCCGGGCGATCTCGTCCAGGTTCTTCATGTGGCCGCTTCCCGTCGGGAATTCCATCGTGAATGTGTCGCCGTAGAACAGGTGGTAGCGCTGGAGCGCCTCGATCAGGATGTAGTTCAGCGGGAACCAGACCGGCCCGCGCCAGTTGGAGTTGCCGC
>PMSP01000368.1 GCA_003168315.1 Opitutaceae bacterium | reverse complement strand
CCCCGCCCAGACGCTGCGGCACACCTCGGAAAACGTCCGGGCGGCCCTCGGGGCCGGCCGGATGCCGCGCCTCGTCATCAGCCTCGCCAAGGGGCTCGAGCTGGAAAGCCACCTGCGGCTGTCCCAGGCCGTGTCGGAGGCGATGCCGGGCGCGAAGGTGAGCGCCCTCTCCGGGCCCACCAACGCGGCGGAGGTCGCCCGGGGACTGCCGGCCGCGATGGTCCTGGCCGCGAACGGCGAGGAGTCGCTGATCCACGACGTGCAGGCGGCGATCAGCGGGCCGACGCTGCGCGTCTACACGACCGACGACCTGGCCGGCGTCGAGTACGGCGGCTGCCTGAAGAATGTCTACGCCATCGCCGCCGGCTGCTGCGAGGGCCTCGGTCTCGGCGACAACGCCAAGGCCGCCCTCCTCACCCGCGCCGTCGCCGAGATGGTCAAGGTCGGCTGCTCGCTCGGGGCCCGCCGCGAGACCTTCTATGGCCTGAGCGGGTTCGGGGACCTGGTCGCGACATGCCACGGCTCCTGGAGCCGCAACCGGGAGTTCGGCCAGAGGATCGGCGAGGGACGGAACATAGCGGAGCTCCTCTCGGGCAGGAAGACGGTCGTCGAGGGCTACGAGACCACGCGCTCGTTCGCGGGCCTCTGCGCAGAGAAGGGGATCGACGCCCCGATACTCGGCGAGACCCATTCCATCCTCTTCAAGGGGCGCAGGCCCGCCGACGCCATCTCGGCGCTCATGATGCGGGAGCTGAAGAAGGAGACCGTACCTCCCTTGGTGCCGGCCTGAGGCCGTGATGTTTCTTTACCGGGCTTGCGTCCCGGCCCCCCGCTTTGTTCGCTCTGCGGGCCTCCCCGCTCGGTAACCCCACCTTCCCCATGGCCGCCCCAGCCGCGCTCGACCGGAAACACTCGCTTGTCATCATCGCCTCGTCTCTCGGGACGGTGTTCGAGTGGTACGATTTCTACATCTACGGGACCCTGGCGGCGTTCTTCGGGAAGCTCTTCTTCCCCGCGGGCAACGAGACCGCCGGCTACCTCTCGAGCCTCGCCCTCTTCGGGGTCGGCTTCTCGGTGCGGCCGTTCGGGGCGCTCGTCTTCGGCCGGCTGGGCGACATCGCCGGGCGCAAGTACACCTTCCTCGTCACGATCATCGTCATGGGGCTCTCGACGGCGCTGGTCGGCATGCTGCCGACCTATGCCAACATCGGCTTCTGGGCGCCGGTCCTCCTCGTCGTCCTGCGCCTGGCCCAGGGCCTCGCCCTCGGCGGGGAATACGGCGGGGCCGCGATCTACGTGGCCGAGCACGCCCCCGACGGGAAGCGCGGGCTCTACACCGGCTGGATCCAGACGACGGCGACCCTCGGGCTCTTCCTCGCCCTGGTCGTGATCGGCGTCCTGAGGGCGGTCATGACGCCGGAGCAGTTCTCGGCCTGGGGCTGGCGGGTCCCCTTCCTTCTCTCGTTCCTCCTCCTCGTGGTCTCGGTCTACATCCGGCTCAAGCTCGAGGAGTCGCCGGTCTTCGCGGAGATGAAGGCCCAGGGCAGGGGATCGAAGGCGCCGCTGACGGAGAGCTTCGCCCGCTGGGACAACGGGAAGATCGTGCTTAAGGCCCTCTTCGGGGCCACCGCGGGCCAGGGCGTCGTGTGGTACGGGGGCCAGTTCTACGCCCTCTATTTTTTGACGACGACGCTCAAGGTCGACTACGTGACGACCTACGTCATGGTGGCCACCTCGCTTGTCCTCGGCGCCGTGATGCTGGTCGGCTTCGGCAGGCTCTCGGACTCCATCGGCCGCAAGAAGATCATCATGGCCGGCCTCCTCCTCGCCGTCTTCACCTACCAGCCGATCTTCCGGGGCCTGACGCGCGCGGCGAACCCCGCGCTCGCCGACGCGATGCAGCGCTCGCCGGTCGTCCTGGCGACCAGCGAGTACGAGGGCAAGGTGGCGCTCACGATCGCCGCGCTCGGGGACGCGGCGAAAAAGATCGTCCTCGCCGGCAAGCCGAAGACGGAGACCGACAAGGCGCGCAACTTCCTGAACGGCCGCGGCATCCCGTTCGAGATCGCCCCGCCCCTTCCCGACTCGCCGATCGCCCTATCGGTGGGCGGCTCTGTCACCCGGGGCTTCAACGACAAGGCCTGGGAGGCGGCGCTCGCGCCGGCGGGCTATCCCAAGAAGGCCGACCCGGCGGGGGTCAACAGGCCCGCGGTCATCGCGCTCCTGACGGTCCTCCTCGCCTACGTCGCGATGGTCTACGGCCCGATCGCCGCGTTCCTGGTCGAGCTCTTCCCGACGAGGATCCGGTACACCTCGATGTCCCTTCCCTACCACATAGGCAACGGCTGGTTCGGCGGATTCCTCCCGCTGATCGCGGCGTCGATCGTCGTCTTCACGGGCGACATCTACGCCGGGCTTTGGTTTCCGATCCTCGTGGCGGCGATGTCGTTCGTGATCGGCGTGATCGTGCTGCCGGAGACGAAGGACCGGGACATTCGCGCCTAGCATCCTCGCCCCGGCAGCCCCTCGGGGACGGACATTTTTCCCATGGCCACTCGACCCACCAACCTTTCCGCGGGCGCCCTCCTGCTCCTCTGCCTGCCGCTGCCGGCCCTTTCGGCGGAGACCCCCGCAGCGCCCGCGGGGGAGCCTCCCGTTTACCGGCTCGAAGTCCACACGATCAAGCCCGGGAAAAGCCAGGTCTATGAAAGCGCCGTGACGGCGTTCGTCGCCGCGCTCAGGGACGCCGATATCCGCATCCCGAGCTGGGACTTCTCGGTCCTCCGCAGCAGTGACACGCTCTACATGACGGTCGATCCGATGGCGGACTGGTCCATGCTGGACCATTTCGACAGCGACACCGAGGACGCCCGCAAGCGCCTGGGTGGCCGGATGGGGGACTTTCTGAAGCAGTCCCTCGGGACCAACGCGCACGAGTCCGAATTCTTCATCGAGTCCGACCCGGACAAGGATGACCCGGGGGCCCTCGGCGAGAACGGCCTCAATTTCATCCGGCTCGACTTGTATTACCCGTCGTCCATGCGGCCCCTGGTGGAGGACCTCTATGCGCTTCGGAAGCTCTACCGGGACTCCGGCTCCGGCCTCAACTTCAGGCTTTACGGGGCGGTCACGGGCGAGGACCTGCCGCTCATGATCGTCGCCGTGTCGGCTGCGGACCATGCCGCCTTCGACGCCGGGCAGGCCCGTTTCAGGGCGGACTCGGTGGCGGAGCGCTCACGCCTGCTCGCCGAGATTCACGGCCTGTCGCGCCGCTTCGAGACCATGGATTTCGTCGTCCGCCCGGACCTCTCGTACCACTTCGAGGCAGCCGGGAGCCCGCAGCCGGCCAATGGGCCGGCCCACCCCTAGATCCGCTGGCCCGACCGCCTGGCGCTCGAGAGCACGAGCATGCTCCCCAGGCAGGCGCGCGGGATGCGCAATCGCATCGCTCATGGCTACGGGGCGTGGATTTCAAGATTGTGGGGGCGGTCTCCGAGCAGGGGATAGGGCCGCTCATCGCCGCGTTAGAATGGGTACTTCAAGGCGCGGTCCGCGCCGAAGACGGAATCCTAAATGTCGTCCGGCTGAACCTAGCCGCGTGGCTTCGCCGGGTCGGCCTCGATTGTCTCGGGCTGATCCGCCGCCTGGCCGCTCAGGCAATTGACGTATTGCCCCCAGGCGTCGGCCGAATCAAAACCCCCGGGCGTCTTGCAGTCCCAGATCGGCAGATAGGTCTCCGCAGCGTCCGCGCTTCCGATACCCGCCAAGTGCGCCGACTCGTGAATAAGGGTGCGCGTGCGCTGCTCCGCCGATCCGCTGAAGAACAGCGGGCAGAGGACAATCGGCGGACGCAGCCCCCTCACGTACCCGTCCCGGGTCCCGCATTCCGGATCCTTCGGACCCGCCACCATCACGGACGGGTTCGATAGCGTCGACACCATGTGGCTGACGACCGATTCCACCTGGTCCATATTCGGATTGTCCCACTGGAAAAGAACCTGGGCCAGCCGCCGGGCGCGGCTCATCGACGCCTTGGAGGGATCGGGATCGCGCGAACGGGGGGCGGGGGGCGTTATGCCGCGAACCTGCATCAGGGCGATCTGCGCCCGAACGGCCGCCGCCGCCCGTGCCTTCTCTATCATATCCTTCTGCTGGCTGTTGGGAGCGACCGGTTGCACGACCTTCGGCGGCTGCGTCTGCGGTGTCCCCGGCTGGCGTTGGAGAAGCGGCGCAGTCCCGGAGGGAGATGCCTTGGGAAGCCGCCCGCCAGCGGGACCCTCCACCACCTCGCTCGCAACGCTGTCTGCCTCGCGCTCACGGACGTCGCCGGGGCCGCCCCTGGCAAGCGGGGTCCGCCCTGAAGCCGCACTGTCGGGGGCGACGTCCTCCCCTGACGCACGCGGCGCCCTCTGCTCCGCCGGGGAGACCTCCGGCATCCCCCCGGAGAGCCCGCTCCTGGATCGGCCACCCTGCTGCTGGACCACGTGTGCCAGCTCGTGCGCCAGCAAGCGGCGTCCCGACGGCGACTGGGGATCCTGGTGTCCGGAACCAAAAACGATGTCGCGACCCACCGTGTAGGCCAGGGCGCCCACCGCTCGAGCCGATTCAGCCGCCCGGGAATCCGCGTGGACGCGCACGTGGCCGAAGTCGCGCTGGAAGCGGGGCTCCATGAAGGCTCGCGATTCCGGATTCAGGGGATGGCCTGGCGCGCGCAGGACGCTTTCGACGATGGGCGGCGCAAAGCCGGCAGTCCCCTGGCTCCTTTGACCGGAAGCCTTCGCCTGCAGCTCCTTCTTCTTGCATTCCTCGCACTCGCCGTCCGAAGCGTCCCGGCCTCCGGACGAACTCTTTCGCTGGAGCAGCCGGCCTTCCGGAGCGGACCGCAGCGGGGCCAGCGCCGCAACGGGTCTCCTGCATATCCCCAGCGCCATTGCCGCGCCGCTCATCGCCGGACGCCTCCCGCTGGAAAGTTGTGATTTCCCTTCATGACGATTTCTTTCGCCCTGAATGAACAGCCTCAGCTCGGCTTAGCGCAAATCATTCGATCATTATATTTACCATAGGGTCACGCAAAGACGGCCGCCGGATAGGCTAGTAGGAGGATTGATGCCAAAGGATCTACCGATCAAGGCGTCCCCACAACGACACATTAGTTTACCTACTTTTGAGGCGAGTCCCCGGCCGCCCAGGGCCCGCTTCAGCGATTCCCCGTGATCTCAATAAACTCGAAAGCTTTCTTTTTCGCGGCAACATCCTCGGAGTTGCCTTGGGGTTCCGGCACCGTTGCCGCCGGCGCCCGCGACGAACAAGACAGATTCCGAAAAGCCGCCGACAATCCCGCTCCCCATGAATGCAGCGTTGCAGGTTCAGCAACCCTCGAAGTCGCGAACGGCTCCCCCGAAGGCGCCTTCGCCTGCGCAAGGCCTAGTTTTGCAGCGGAAATGCTCGTGCGGGGGGAGTGGCTCCCCGGGCGACGATGATTCTTCGAAAAAGGCGCCGCTTCAACGCAAGGCCGGGAATCAGGGGCTGGCCAGCCGAGGAGGTTCGATGGCTCCGCCCATCGTCCACGAGGTCCTGCGCTCTTCCGGGCAGCCCCTTGACTCGTCGACACGCGCCTTCATGGAGCCGCGCTTCGGCCGCAGCTTCGGCCAGGTGCGCGTGCACACCGACGCAAGGGCAGCCGAATCCGCCCGCGCCGTGAATGCGCTCGCCTACACCGTTGGCCGCGACGTGGTGTTTGGTCACGGGCGCTACCAACCGCAGTCGCCGCAGGGAAGCTTTCTGATGGCCCACGAGC
>PMSP01000410.1 GCA_003168315.1 Opitutaceae bacterium | reverse complement strand
CAGGGAGCCGGCCCTCTTCATCGTCGGCAAGGTCGGGGGCCTGGAGGGCCTGTTCCGCTCCGACGACTCGGCTGCGAGCTGGGTCCGCATAAACGACGGGAGCCACGGCTTCGGGGAGATCCGCACCATCACCGGGGACCCGAGGATCTACGGGCGCGTGTACTTCGGCACCGGCGGCCGCGGGATATTCTACGGGGACATCGCGAAGTGATGCGCCCGCGCCCCCTCAGCTGCCTGGCCGTCGCCGCGTTCGCCGCCTGCGCCGCACCGCGCGCGGGGGCGCAGGCCCGGTACGGGGCCAACTGGGCGTCCCTTGACGCGCGGCCGTGCCCGGAGTGGTACCTCGACGCCAAGTTCGGGATCTTCATCCACTGGGGCGTTTACTCGGTGCCCTCCTGGGGGGTCAAGGGTGAGTACGCGGAATGGTACTGGAACAGGATGGCGGACAGGAAGCCGGACAACCCGTGGTGGATCTTCCACAAGGCGAACTACGGCGAGGGCTTCGCCTACCAGGACTTCGCGCCCCTGTTCAAGGCCGAGCTGTTCGACGCGCGCCAGTGGGCCGACCTCTTCGTGCGCTCGGGCGCCCGCTACATCGTCCCGACGTCGAAGCACCATGACGGGTTCTGCCTGTGGCCGAGCGCCGAGGCCACGCGGGACTGGGGGCGGCCCTGGAACAGCGCCGAGGTCGGCCCGCATCGGGACCTGGTCGGCGAGCTCGCCGAGGCCGTCCGGGCGCGCGGGCTCAAATTCGGGGTCTATTACTCCCTTTACGAGTGGTTCAACCCCCTTTGGCTCTCGGACCGCGGGAGATTCGTCGACCAGCACATGTTCCCGCAGTTCAAGGACCTGGTCACCCGCTACAGGCCGTCGATCATCTTCAGCGACGGCGAGTGGGAGATGCCGTCCAAGGACTGGAGGAGCGAGGAACTGCTCGCGTGGCTCTTCAACGACTCGCCGGCGAGGGACGAGGTCGTCGTCGACGACCGGTGGGGCAGCGACACCCGGCACAAGCACGGGGGATATTACACGACCGAATACGCCGCCGGGATGCAGGGGGCGGCCCACCCCTGGGAGGAGAGCCAGGGAATGGGCTTCTCCTACGGGCTCAACCGGGCCGAGGCGCTCGACGACTACAAGAGCGCCCGCCAGCTGGTCCTCCTCCTCGCCGACACCGTCAGCCGCGGCGGCAACCTGCTGCTCGACATAGGCCCGAGCGCGGACGGAACCGTCCCCGTCATCATGCAGCAGCGTCTCGTCGAGATGGGCGACTGGCTCCAGGTGAACGGGGAGGCGATCTACGGGACCCGCTACGCGGGCCGGTCCTGCCAGTGGACCGAGGGCCCGAGGCCCCGCCAGGAGTTCGGGGAGTACAAGGTGAAGTACGACCTCATGGACCAGGTGGGCCAGAGGCCGACGGCGGGCCACGCGGTGAAGCAGGCCTTCTTCACGAAGAAGCCGGGCGCCCTCTACGCGATCTCGGTCGGCTGGCCGGGGAAGGAGCTCGCCCTGCGCGGCGTCAGGGTCCCGCCGGGAGCCGAGGTCACCCTCCTCGGCTTCGGGGGAAAGGTGTCCTCGAGCGTCTCCGGCGGCACGCTCACGATACGGATGCCGGCGGTGGGCCCGGAGTCGCTCCCGTGCCGCTATGCCTACGTCTTCAGGATACCCGGGGCGGCGCTGCTGCCGGGGGAGCCGCCCGCCGCGCCCGCCGGGAAGGCCTGAGCCCCCCGCCGCCCCTCAGGGCCGGCCGATCATCGAGATGCGGTACTCAACGGACTCGCGGAGCGCCTCCCACGAGGCGTCGATGATGTTGTCGCTGACGCCCACGGTTCCCCAGATCGAGTGTCCGTCGCCGCTCTCGACGAGGACGCGCGTCTTCGAGCCGGTCCCCTCGTTCCCCTCGACGATCCTCACCTTGTAGTCCCGAAGCGTCATGTCGCGCAGCTCCGGGAACGTCCTCTCGAGGCCGAGGCGAAGCGCCTTGTCGAGCGCCCCGATCGGGCCCGACGACTCGGCGACCGTGTGGATCGACTCGCCGTTCACCTTGACCCGGACCGTGGCCTCGGACCAGGTGTCGGCCCCGTGGCGCTCGACGATGACCCGGTAGCCGTCCACCGCGAAGAATTCCTTCCTCTGGCCGAGCATCCGGGCGACGAGGAGCTTGAACGAGGCGTCGGCCGCCTCGTACTCGTAGCCGCGGAACTCCCGCTCCTTCAGCTCGTCGATGAGCCCCTTCAATTCCGGGCTCTTCTCGTCCAGCTCGATCCCGAACTCCCGGGCCTTCAGGGCGAGGCTGCTGCGCCCCGCCATGTCGGAGACGAGGACGCGCGTCCTGTTGCCGACAAGCGTCGGGGCGATGTGCTCGTAGCTGCGGGCGACCTTCTGCGCCGCGTTCGCGTGGAGGCCGCCCTTGTGCGTGAACGCGGACTGGCCGACGAAGGGCGCCTTCGGGTTGGGCCGCAGGTTGGCGAGCTCGTCGAAGAAGAGCGAGAGGTCCCGCAGCTGGGCCATGTTCGGGCCGCAGTGCATCGCGCGGCCCATCTTGAGCGCGAGGTTCGGCAGTATGGTGACCAGGTTCGCGTTCCCCACCCGCTCGCCGTAGCCGTTCACCGTCCCCTGGACGAGCGTCGCCCCGGCGTCGACGCCGGCGAGCGTGACGGCGACCCCGAGCCCGCTGTCGTTGTGGCAGTGTATCCCCACGCGGTCGGCCCCGAAGCGCCTGACGGCCTCGGCGGTGATGGCGAACACCTGCGGGACCAGCTTGCCGCCGTTCGTCTCGCAGAGGGAGAGGTTGGAGGCCCCGCCGCGGGCGGCGGCGTCCAGGGTGCGCAGCGCGTAGTCCGGGACGACCAGGTAGCCGTCGAAGAAGTGCTCGGCGTCGAAGATCAACTAGCGGCCCTCGGCGGTCAGGTAGAGGAAGG
>PMSP01000360.1 GCA_003168315.1 Opitutaceae bacterium | reverse complement strand
GCACCGGCCATCGGGATAAGGATCATCATCCCGACGACGCGGCTCTCGGCCGTGACGGACGACTCGGGCTCGTTCATGTTCACGTCGCTTAGGGCCGGCAACTACCGCCTCGTAGCCGCCACCTCCGGCTACCAGCCCCTCGAGGTCGCTGACGCGCGGGTCGCCGCGGGCACGGTCCTCAACCTCGCCGTCCTCACCCTCCGGCCGGCGAGGGACCCGGCGCAGCTGGAGCCGTTCGTCGTCGAGGCCAAGTCGGCTATCGCCGGGCCGCTGACGGACAGCGAGCCCATGCCGGCGCCGCGGACGGCGATCGGCGACCTGGACCTGCCGCGCTCGGAGACGGACGCCCTGGATTACGTCATCTTCACCCGGGACCAGATCGCGCGCAGCGGCGTCATCAACCTGAACCAGTTCCTGCAGCGCCAGATCCTGGACAGTGACGCGACGACGCTGCCGCCGGAGCAGAACGCGAGCGTCGCGAGCTTCGCCTCGGGCAGCGACAACCTGAACTTCGGGGGGTTCGGCGCCGACGCGACGATCGTCCTGGTCGACGGCCGGCGACTCCCCGAGATCGTGACGGCGCTGCCCGCGAACCTGACGACGGGGCCGACGGCCCCGCAGGCCGACGTAAACGTGATCCCGATAAACCTGATCGAGCGGGTGGAGGTGCTCCCGGTGTCGGCGTCCGCCCTCTACAGCGGGAGCCCGGTCGGCGGCGTGATCAACGTCGTCCTGCGGCCGGACGTGAACACGACCGAGCTCACGATGACCTACACGAACGCGCTCGGCCGGTTCGACGCCCCGCAGTCGACCGCGTCCCTCCTCCATGGGGAGACGCTCCTCGGCGGCGCGCTCCACATCCGCTTCAACGCCACCTTCACGCAGGTGACGCCTCCGACCGAGGCGCAGCTCGGCTACATCCGCACGGACCTCGCCGCCCATCCCGCGGCGCAGGACGTCCTCTACCGCGCCACCCCGAACATCAGCAGCGCGAACGGCTCGCCGCTCTTCGGCCCGGGCACGCCGTCAATCACCTCCGTCGCCCCCGGCTCCGACGGGTCGGGCGGCTTCGCGGCGTTTTCCGGCAGGCAGGGCCTCCAGGACCTGTCCCTCTACGTCCCCCCGGGCGGCGGCCTGGCGGATTCACCGAACAGCCTCGACTACCCGTACGGGCGGCACGTGCAGAGCGCGTCCTTCTTCGGCTCCGCGACCTACGACGTATTCCCATGGCTCCAGGTCGGGATCGACGCCACCGCGGGGAGCACGGTCAACAACACGGGCTACAGCGTCTTCGCCGGGAACCTGCTCGTGCCGTCCGCGTCGCCGTTCAACCCGTTCCACCAGGACGTGAATGTCAGCCTGAACGAGACCGCGCCCCTCCTGGGCGAGGATTTCGACGAGGCGCACATCGACTACTACTCCGCGGTCATGGGGATCCTCGTCAGCATGCGGGGGGGCTGGCAGGCGTCGGTGGACGCGCAGTACGGCCTCAGCATCACCCGGTACCGGGGCCTCGAGGGGGTGGACAACGCCCGCTGGCAGGGTCTTGTCGACCAGGGGATCTACAACCCGCTGCGCGACACGCAGGCCTACGGGCCCCCGGCGCAGTTCTACGACCAGGCGCTGATCTACTACGGCCAGAAGGGGAGCTTCGTGACGCTCGGCGACTACGACACCTTCGACTCGTCGGTCCGGATCACGAACACTTCGGTATGGTTCCCGACGGGCCACGCGGGGATCACCTTCGGAGGGGACTACCGCTACGCGCGGCTCGCGAGCTACGTCGACCTCCTCACCTACGGCGACGGCACCGACGTGGCGCCCCCGAACACCTGGGCCGGCCGATCGCTGCAGCGGATAAGCACCTTTGGGGAGCTGCAGGCGCCGCTCCTGCCCGCCAGATGGCTTCCCTGGTGGATCAAGGCCGTGGATACCGACCTGGCGGCGCGCTACACGGCGTCCGACCTGGCTAACGAGGCCAACCTGGCGCCGACCGGGGCCCTCAAGGTCGTCCTGCCCGGCGGCTTCGCGCTGCGCACGACCTATGCGACCTCGAACCGCTTCCCGCCGCCCTACTTCAGCCGCCTTGAGGCCGGGTCCGTCAGCTCGACCGGCGCGGGCGTGGTCGTGCCCACCCGGGTGTTCGATCCCGTGCTGCAGCAGTACGAGCTGGCGAGCGTGAGCGACGCCACGAATCCCAACCTGGTGCCGGAGGCCGCCGTCACCCAGACGACGGGAATGCTCTACGAGCACGGGACGACCCACCGCTTCAGGCTGTCCGCCGACTACGTCGACACGGTCACCTCCGGGGAGAACGTCTACCTGGGCGCCCAGCAGGTCATCGACCTGGAGAGCCTCTTCCCGCAGCGGGTGATCCGGGCGCCGCTCGCGCCCGGCGAGACCGGCGAGGGCCCGATCTCGAGCGTGCTGACGGGCAACTTCAACCTGGCGTGGCGCCACTCCGAGAACTGGAACACGTCGCTCGACTACGCGTGGACGGACTGCTTCGGTGGCTCGCTCGAGATGTACTTCCGGTGGATCTACTTCGAGCGCTACAACCTCGAAGAGGTGCCGGACTCGCCGCCGGTGGACGAGCTCAGGGCCCCCGACGGGGCCACGCCCGGGATCCTCCGCCAGAGGATGAACTTCGGGGCGGGCTGGTCCAAGAGCGCCTACGGCTACGGCGTAGACGGGCACTACTTCCACTCGCGGGTGCTCCCGGAGCTCGAGTGGGCGGCCCAGGGGAGCGACCGCGTGGACCCGTTCTGGCAGTTCGACGCGTACCTGCAGGGCGACCTCGGCCGCCTGCTCCCGTGGAAGTCGGAGCACTACGGCCTGCGGGGGCAGGCCAGGATCGACAACGTCTTCGGCCGGAGCCCCCCGAAGTATGCCGACGACCCCTCGGGCTCCGGCGTCCAGTCCTACGGGGACTGGCGGGGCAGGGTGTATTCGCTGTCGCTCACCCTCACATTCTAGCGGGCGCGGGCGCCCGGTAGCGGGTCCGAGGCGCTTGATTGTCATGGAGGGTGACGGCCCTTCCGAAAGGTCCGCCGCCCCGAAACCCAACGAACCCCCGGAACGTCTCCACCCCAATGGCAGGCAGGCCTTTATTCAAATATTCGAGCCGGAAGGGCGCGCGGGGAACGGGGCCTGCTATGAACCACCCTACGACCGCGATGCCCGCCGCGAACAATTCTGCCACCTTGGCCGAACCTAAACCCGTCAAAGGAGTCAATATCTCCCGGCGCCCTATGAGACCAGCTACCGACACAGGGGAGGGGACTCAGCACGCCCCGCCGGGTGCCGGCCGCGCGTTCTCCTCCGCGGACGACGCCTACGTGCGTGACGCGCTCAAGCG
>PMSP01000389.1 GCA_003168315.1 Opitutaceae bacterium | reverse complement strand
CGCAGCGCCGACGCCGCCTGGCGCTCCATCCTGAGCGAGAGCGTCTCCATCCCCTGGATCAGGAGGAAGGCGTTGAACGGGGACAGGCACGCCCCGGTGTCGCGCAGCGTCTCGGCGCGTGCCTTTGTCAGGAAGCCGTAGTGCCCGAAGGTGTCGAAGAACCGGAGGTCGTGGTAGGCGGGCGACGGCGCCGCGATGCTCGGGTACCGGCTGAAGTCGAACTTTCCCGAGTCGGCCAGGACGCCGCCGATCGCCGTGCCGTGGCCGCCGATGAACTTTGTCGCGGAATGAACGACGATCGTGGCCCCGTGGTCCATCGGGCGGCAGAGGGCCGGAGTCGCCATCGTGCTGTCCACGATCAGCGGCATCCCATGCGACCCGGCGAGCGCCGCGATGCGCTCGATGTCGAGGATCGCGCCCCGCGGGTTTCCGATCGTCTCCCCGTACAGCGCCCGGGTCTTCGGCGTGATGGCGGCCTCCCAGTCCCCAATCCTCGACGGGTCGACGAACCGGACGCCGATCGAGAACTTCTTCAGGGTGTGGACAAGCTGCGTGATCGAGCCGCCGTAGAGCTGCGACGAGGCGACGATCTCGTCGCCCGCCTGCAGGAGCGTGAGGAAGGCGACGAGCTGGGCCGCCATCCCGCTCGCCGTGGCGAGCGCGCCGGCGGCGCCCTCGAGCGACGCGAGCCGCTCCTCGAACACCGCCGTCGTGGGGTTGCTTATCCTGGTGTAGATGTTGCCGTACTGCTTGAGCTCGAAGAGCTGGGCAGCCTGGTCCGTGTCTTCGAACACGAAGGAGGTCGTCTGGTATATCGGGACCGCCCTCGCGCCCGTGACGGCGTCCGGTATATGGCCGGCATGGACCATGCGTGTCTCGAATCCGAAGCGGCGGGGGTCGGTGTCCTTGCTCACGCACCCCCAGCGAACAGCCTTCCCCTGGCCAAGGCAAAGGAAGATTGGGGCCCATCCCGGTTTCTGCTTCCGGGAAGCGCCCCGCCGTGTAGCGTGAGCGGACGTGACTGGGGAGGCAATCGAGGTGGTTTACCGGGTGCGGGTCGCACCCCCGGAGCTCGACGCGAGGGTCGAGGCGCTCCTGCTTGAGCAGACGGTCGAGCTGGCGCGCTCGGCGCTGCGGTCCCGATTCGTCCTCGAGCGCCTCGTGGGCAGCGTGGTGGCGACCGAGCCGCTGGGGCCGGGCGAATTCCGGGTGACCCTGGCACAACCTGCCATCGCGGCCGCGGGCGATCCCGCCCAGCTCCTCAACGTCCTGTTCGGAAACTGCTCGCTCCAGCCGGACGTCGAGCTCGAGGATCTCCGGCTACCCGCGTCGCTCGTGCGGGCCCTCGGCGGCCCGCGCTTCGGGATTGCGGGGATCAGGAGCGTCGCGGACGTCCACGGGCGCGCGCTCACCGCATCCGTCCTGAAGCCCGTGGGGCTCACCCCGGCGGAGGCCGCGTCACTCTGCCACACGCTCGCCTTGTCCGGCCTCGACATCGTCAAGGACGACCACGGGCTTGCCGACCACTCCTTCTGCCCGTTCGCCGAGCGCGTGAGGGCGTGCCTCGCCGCGACCGGGGAGGCGGCGCAGGCCACCGGACGCCGGACGCTCTACGTCCCGAACCTCATTGGGTCGCCGCGGACCGTGATGGACCAGGCGCGGCAGGCCAGGGAACTGGGGGCCCAGGCCGCCATGGTCTCCCCCATGATCCTCGGGCTTCCCTTCCTGCACGAGCTCGCCGGCGAGATCGGGATCCCGCTCCTCGCCCATCCCGCGTTCGGCGGCTCGCTGCGGATCGCCCCGGTCGCCCTTCTCGGGAAGATCTTCCCCCTCCTTGGCGCTGATGCCGTCATCTANNGCCCCCGCTTTTCCCGTTCCGGCCGGCGGGATGCGTCTCGCGAACATGCCCGACCTTCTGGGCGCCTACGGCGCCGACACGGTTTTCCTGATCGGCGGCAGCCTGCTTGACGCCCCCGACAGGGACGCCCTTCTCTCCAGGAGCGCGGGATTTGTGGCCGCGGTCCATTCCCATTTCAACGCCCCATGAGCCAGAAGACCCACATCCCGCAGACGGCTCCCTTCCGCTGGGAGGACGTCCCCGTCCTGGCCTACAAGGAGGACGGAGGCACGCATTTCAAGGGCATCACCCGCCAGGTGCTCTTCGACGAGGGCGGCAAACTCGGCGCGCAGCTGCGCTACTTTGAGATCGCGCCCGGCGGCCACTCGACCCTGGAGCGGCACGACCACGCGCACTGCGTCATGGTCGTGCGGGGCGCCGGCCGCGCGCTCGTGGGGAAGGATATCCACGAGCTCGGGACGAACGACCTGGTCCGCGTGCCGCCCCGGACATGGCACCAGTTCCGGGCGACGGACGTCGGGCCCCTGGGGTTTCTGTGCCTCGTGAGCCAGGAGCGCGACAAGCCCCAGCGCCCGACTGAGGCCGACCTCGCCGCCCTCCGCGACGAGCAGGCGGTCGGCTCCTTCATCCGCACCTAGGCCGCGCGCCATCACGCCGATTGCCTTTCCGCAGGCCCGGCACTTTCCTCGCCCTTCATGAGCCTTCCCGAATCAGCGCGCCCCGCGACCGCCGCCGCGCAGGCGCTCGGGAACGTGGACCCGTCGACAGGCGCGGTCGTCCCGGCCATCCACCCGGCGACGACCTACGGGCGCGGCCCGGACAATCGGCTCCTTTCCGGGCGGCTCTACTCGCGCGCCGACAACCCGAACTACGATGAGCCTGAGGCCCTGCTGACCCACCTCGAGAAGGGGGCTGCGTCGGCGGTCTTCAGCTCCGGCATGGGGGCGGCCACGGCCATTTTCACGGCGCTCAAGCCGGGCGACCATGTCCTTGTCCCCAATGTCATCTACTGGGCCTTCAGGAGCTGGCTGGTGGGCTGGGCCACCGAGTGGGGCCTGCGCGTCCAGTCGGTCGACATGTCGGATCCGGCAAAGGTCGCGGCCTGCGTGCAGCCGGGGAAGACGAAGCTCGTCTGGGTCGAAACCCCGGCAAACCCGACCCTTGTCGTGAGCGACATCGCGGCCATTGCGGAGGTCGCGCACCGGGGGGGCGCCCTCCTCGGGGTCGACTCGACCTTCGCGACGCCGGTCCACACCCAGCCCATTTCCCTCGGCGCGGACCTTGTCATGCATTCGGCGACGAAGTACCTGAACGGGCATTCCGACGTGATCGCCGGATCCGTGACGACGCGGGCGCTGACCGAGCACTGGGAGCGGATCAGGACCGTGCGGGTCCAGTCCGGGACCGTGCTCGGGCCCTTCGAGGCGTGGCTCCTGCTGCGCGGCATGCGGACGCTCTTTGTCAGGGTCCCGGCGCAGAGCCGGAATGCCCAGCGGATCGCGGAGCATTTCGCCGGCCACGCCGGGATCGAGGCGGTCCTCTACCCCGGACTCCCGGGATTTCCCGGTCACGACGTGGCGGCGAGGCAGATGAGGGGCGGGTTCGGCGGCATGCTCTCCCTGCGCGTGAAGGGAGGGGCTCCCGGCGCGCTCGCCTTCATCGGCAAGCTCCGGGTCTGGAAGCGCGCCACCTCGCTGGGCGGCGTCGAGAGCCTGGCCGAGCACCGGGCGAGCATCGAGGGACCCCAGAGCGGGACGCCCCAGGACCTGGTGAGGATGTCGGTGGGAATCGAGGACGCGGGCGACCTGATCTCCGACCTGGAGCAGGCCCTGGCCTGATCACCAGACGGCGGCCTCCCGAATCGGCCCCAGGAGGTCGAGCGCGATCTGCTCGTGCTGAAAGGCCACCAGGTGCGGGTTCGTCGGGGTGCCCGGGAAAAAGCCCGTGCGCACGATGCGCACGCGCTCGTCGCCGGCCTTGCGGCGCAGGTCGGCGACCGCGGTGATCGTGCGCAGGAGCTGGTCCCTGCCCATTCTGGGCCTGCCGTCGGACCCGTCGGACTGAAACCCGCTCTCCGTGAGGAGGATGAAGGCCTTGGGATAGGCCGCGCGCACCTGCCCCACGAAGGCCGCGTAGGCGTCCGTGAACGCGGCATCGTCAAGCGGTCCGGAGTCGGCGTCGGTCCCGTCGTTGATGACAATGACGTCCGGCTGGTAGAGCGAATGGTCCCAGAGCGGCTCGGCGCTGTCCGGCAGCGTGCGCGGGAAGAAGACCGGCACGATGTTGACGTCCGTCTTTCCGTCCCATTCCCGCGTGATCCCGCGGCCGCCGTAGCTGATGAGGTGCACCTGCGCCCCGAGCCACCTCGCGAGCAGCATCCCGTAGGACCGCTCCGCGTTCGTGGAGCGCGGGGTCGAGTCGTTCTCCGGGGCGAATCGCTCGTTGTATTCCCCGCACGTGAGCGAGTCGCCGATGAACATCAGCTTCCTCTCCGGGAATGGCTTCGGCGCGACGAGCTCGCAGCCCTCGGGCAGGAGCACCCCGTCAAACGACGCGGTCCCCATCCAGGACTCCGTCCGGCGCACGAGGTCAACCGTCCATCCGTCCTCGGGGGCGGCGCCGGTTGGCAGCGCGATCTCGTTCTCGCCCTTCTTCAGGTGGATCAGCACGGGGTCCCACCCGTTGCAGGACAGGTTGAAATAGCACTGCGGCGAGTCGCCCGTCATCCTGATCACGGGCGCCGGGCCGCGGAATGCGAAACGGATCGTCACGCCCGGGTAACCCATGAGGGCTGACCTCTCCGATAGTGCGACACGCCCCATGTAGAGGAAGCGGCTGTCATTGGGGGCAACCGGCCTCGGGGGCGGCGACTGCTGGGCGGCGCCGGCCGCGCACAGCCCGGCGAAAAGCGCGGCATGGAGGGAGAACCTAAGGATGGCGTCATTCATGGCTCTTGTGTGGCGGCCGCCGGGGGGCGGGTCCACAGCCAAAAGTCACCCGATCTGTCTTCTCAATTCGGCCACCTGCTGCCTGAGCTCGGCAACCTCGGACCGGAGGGCGGCAGCCTCCTGCTCCAGCCGGGACAGGCGCGCGTTGTCGGGGCCCGCCGGAGCGGCGGCTGGCCCCGGGTCGGCGGACTGCGGCGCATCCGGGATGTCTCCGGAGAGCAGGTGGGCGTAGCGCTGCTCCTTCGTGCCCGGCTGGCGGGGCAGCCTCGCCGCCAGCGGTGGCACCCTGGCAATGAGGGCGCTCAGCGAGGCCTCGGTGTCCGCAAGGCTGGCAAACTCGTGCATCCGGCCGGTGCGTCCCCGGATCTCGCCGGGAGTCTGGGGCCCGCGAAGAAGCAGGACGCAGAGTATCGACGTCTCGGGGCGGCCAAGTTCAAAGGACTCGGCAATGCGGTGGCCGAACTTGGGGACCCTGCTGTCCGCGCCCTGGAACAGGAACGCCAGCTTCTTCTCGCGCAGAAGGTCGAGCCCGCGCACGACGGCCTCCTCGGAGAGCGACACCACCGGGTCGCGGTTCGAGCTCTGGTTGCAGGCGTTCGCCAGCGCGTTCAGCGTGAGGGGGTAATAGTCCGGGGTCGTGATGTCCTTCTCGACAAGCGAGCCGAGGATTCGCGCCTCAACGGGGTTCAGGGGTTCCATCTGGAACGCGGACTCCTCGGTGGGGCAGCGCTCAGGGCACGGCCGGGCGCCCCTCTGCCGCGACGGCGTTCAGCTGGAAGGACGCGGCCTTGAGCCCGTCCGAGCTGGCCGTCAGCGTCACAGATCCCGGATCCTTCGAGGCCTGGACGATGACCTCGGCCAGTCCGTTGAACGTGCTCCGGCTCCAGTGGACCGCGGGCGCCGTGGCCTGCAGGCGCAGCGACGTGCCCCTGCTGAGGCCGGTGGCGTCCGCGCCGTAGCTCGCGGTCGGCACGACAACGACGTTTTCGCCCGGATGGAGGAGTGCCTTCACGTCGAAGATGGCGGCCGTCCGGCCGTCGATCGTGCCGCTGACCTTGTGCCCGTTCACATAGACCGAGATGCCGCCCGCTATCCTGCCAAAGACAAGCTCGACGGCCTCGGCCTCGAGGTCGCCGGCGCTGACGGTGAACCGGGCGCGGTAGATCGCCTTCTCCCTCAGCCCGAGGGAGCCCGCGTCGGCGCCCACGTCGGTCGCGGCCCAACCCGAGTCGTCGAAGGCTACGCCCAGCTCAGCCAAGCTGTCCGGGTACGGGTCGGCGACCTTCTTCCAGCGCCAGCCGCCGACGGGGATGCTCCGCGACTCCGAGACTGGCACGAACGTGTCCGGCTCGTGGCTGCTCGGGTCGCCGTTGCCGACGCCCCGGATCCGGCCCGGGCCGCTGAGCTCGAAGGAGACCATGTTTCCCGCCGTCGGCACGATCCGGCCGTCCGCATCGGCGACCGAGACCGTGAAGACCGCGACCGACTCGCCGTCCGCGGCGACCTCGGAATGATCGGGCTTCAGCTGCACCGAGGCCGGCGCCCCGGTGGTCTCGACCTTCGCCTCGGCAGCCAGCTTCCCGTCCCTGTACCCGCGGGCCGACAGCGTGCCCGGGGCGTAGGCGACCTTCCACTTGAGCTCGGAATCGCGCTTCATCGACTGGCGCCCCAGGCNNGCCCAGTTCCAGTGCGGCAGGAGGTGGAGCACGGCCGCGTCGGTCCACCACGACTTGTAGTACCAGAAGTTGTCCTTCGGGAAGCCGCACGTGTCCATGATCCCGAAGTGGGAGTTGATGCAGGGCCAGCTATAGGGCGTCGGCTCGCCCCGGTAGTCGAAGCCCGTCCAGACAAACCCTCCTGACATCCAGGGCCGGGAGTCAAAGTAGGCCACCCATGTCTCCGCGGTCTGCGCCCACTCGGGCGCGTTGTCATCATAGGCGCTCACGTAACCGCGCACCGGATCGTTGGCGTAAATCCCGCGCGTGGAGACCGTGCTGCCCTGCTCGCTCCCGACGTTCGGCTGGAGCGGGTGCTCCCGGTGGTAGGCGTCCATGTCCTTGCCCACGTGGTAGCTCCAGCCCCGCACCTCGATCGCCTGGTTGATCCCCGCGTACTCGTCGCCGACCGCCGCGTTGCAGGTGACGGGCCGCGTCGGGTCGAGCCGCTTGACGGCGTCCTGCATGGTCGCGACGACGCGCCGGCCCGCCTGGGTACCCTGCACGTCGAATTCCTCGTTCCCGAGGGACCAGATGCCGACGCTCGGGTGGTTGCGGTCGCGGCGAATCTGCTCCTGGAGGTAGGCGACGTGCTGCGGGTCGCTCCCGAGGAGCCTGTTCTCGTCCATCACGATCATCCCCAGCCGGTCGCAGGCCTCGAGGAGCTCGGGCGTCGGCGGGTTGTGCGCGGTGCGGTAGGCGTTGCAGCCCATCTCCTTCAGCCGCGCTATGCGGAAATACTGGACCCCGTCCGGCAGCGCCGCGCCCACGCCGGCGTGGTCCTGGTGGTTGGACGTCCCCTTGAGCGTGTACGGCGCGCCGTTCAGCAGGAAACCCCTGTCGGCGTCAAAGGCGACCGTGCGGATGCCAAATTCCGTCTCGACCCGGTCGACGAGCACGCCGCCGCTAGAGACCCTTGTCACCACCTTGTAGAGGACGGGCGTCTCCGGCGACCAGAGCTGCGGCGACTCGACCACCGCCCTCTGGTCCAGGGCGGCCGACGCGGAGGCGCCGGGGATGTGCACCGACTGCGTCTCCGTGTCCAGCGTCCTTCCGTCCGGCGCAAGGACGTCCCAGGTGATGGTGGCGTCGGCGGGGGCCTCCTGCGAATTCATGAGCCTGGTCTGCACGTGGACCTCCGCGGGGCCCTTCGGAATGTTGTCCTTGAAGACGCTGAGCGCGTAGACACCGTCGGGTGCGACCGAGAGCGGCGCCGTCTTCACAAGCCAGACGTGGCGGTAGATTCCGGCGCCCTCGTAGAACCAGCCCTCGGACTGGGAGGCGTCGACCCTGACGGAGACGACGTTCCTGCCGCCGCAGTTGGCGACGTCCGTGATGTCATACCGGAAGCTGTTGTAGCCGCCCTCGTGGTGGCCGACGAACCAGCCGTTCACGATCACGGTCGCGTCGCGGTAGACCCCGTCGAACTCCAGCCAGAGCCTCTTGCCCGAGTCGGCCGAGGGAAGATCGAACGTGCGGCGGTACCACCCGACGCTGTTCTGGGGATACTTCTCCCCCACCGGCTTGAATCCGTGGGACCCGTCGGCGGCGGGATCGAAGGGAAGCTCGATCACCCAGTCGTGCGGCAGGTCGACCCTGCGCCAGCTGGCGTCGCTGTACGACGGGCTCCCGGGGCCGTAGCCCGTCGCGGCCTTGGCGAGGCCGTACCCCGGGCCCCAGTCGTTTCCGAGGTGGAACCTCCATCCGAAATCAAGCAGCAGCCTCTCCCTGGGGGATGCATCGGCTGGGAAGGCGGCCGGGACCGCGAGTCCCACGGCCAGGGCGATGAGCGGCAGGAAGCGAAGTTTTCTGGAGTTCATAGGGGTTGGGGCGCCGATTCAGCCATGCGTTAAACGGGACGGCAAGCCGACCTTTCAATCTCCCCGGCGGTCAGCGGGCCGCGAAGCGGTAGATCGTCGTCGATCGGTACGTATCGCCGGCCTTGAGGACATACGAGGGGAAATTGGGGTGGTTCACCGAGTCGGGGAAATGCTGCGTCTCCAGCGCGAGGCCCCAGTACTGGCGGTACACGACCCCCTTCTTGCCCGTGATCGTTCCGTCCAGGAAGTTCCCGCTGTAGAACTGCACCCCCGGCTCCGTGCTCGAGACCTCCATCGCGCGGCCGGACTTGGGCTCGTAGACGCTCGCGACCAGCGCGAGGCGCCCGCCGCCGCCGTTGACCACGTAGTTGTGGTCGTAGCCCACAGGATTGCCCCCCACCTCCTTGATGTGCTCCCCGATCGGCGTCGGCAGCCGGAAGTCCATCGGCGTCCCCTCGACCGGCGCGAGCTCCCCCGTCGGGATGAGCGTCGCGTCCACCGGAGTGAACCGGTCGGCGTTGAGCGTCAGCACGTGGCCGAGGATGTCGCCCTTCTCCGGGCCCCCGAGGTTGAAGTAGCTGTGGTTCGNNCCCGGCAGTTGCCGGGGTATCCCTCCTCCCCATCCTTGCTCAGGTAGGTGAACCTCACGGAGGGGGCGTTGCCGGGGACGACCTCGGCGTCCCAGACGACCTTGTCGAAGCCCTTGATGCCCCCGTGCAGTTGGTTTGGCCCGTCGTTCGTGGCAAGCTGGTAGGCGTGGCCGTCCAGCGTGAAGC
>PMSP01000008.1 GCA_003168315.1 Opitutaceae bacterium | reverse complement strand
AGGTTACCTCGGACAATCCCACCACGGCGGGTCCAGATACTAGTAATTCGACAACCAATCCATTCACTATCGATACCACTCTTTTAGGCTCGAGTTTACCTGGCAATGGCGGTGGCCCCGATATCAATCTAGGTCCTGCATCGTCTGGTCCCATTACAGATCTAAATTCGCCAAGCGACGCAAACAACGCGGCCCTGGCGGCAGCGGCCACAGATGGTGTTGGTTCTGCGCCTGCCGGATATGCCGTCCAGCAATCTTGGACAACAGCACATGGGGGCACGAATGCAGTTCTTTATTACAATGCTACCACTGGAGCGACGATTCTAGCTTATCAAGGCACGAGTTCTTTGAGCGATATAGGCACAGATATCTATAACGCTCTAGGAGGCCAATCGACAAGGTACACATCTGCGGTTGCCATTGCACAGGGGGTTCAGGATCAATACCCTGGTACAGCGTTGATTGGTGTTTCATTGGGAGGAGGTGAAGCAGCACTAGCATCGGTTCAGACGGGGATGACAGCATATACCTTTAACGCTGCGGGCGTGAATCCAAACAACTATAACATAACGGGAGGTACGAGCCAGATCACGAACTATAGTGTTGCTACAGACGCTCTAACAAATCTCCAGGCAATTACTCCTTTTCCAAGCGCATTGGGTAGTCAGGTGACGCTATCGCCGGGCAACCTTTGGTATGCGCTTAATCCTTTTGCAGCGCATGGAAGCGGCTCGATTTTGGCGGCGATGGGAGGTGGAGGATGAATGTTTATTCAGATTTCCATTGGTCGCGATGCTTTCGCGTTCGACGGATCTTAATCGCGCTTGCGGGTTTTTGTGGTTGCTGCAGGGTAGAGGCGGCAATGGCCCCTTCCGATTATTTTGTAGACAAGGGTGTTGTGGCATTGTCAGAGGCCGCAGCCTCCGGACGCTCCGATGTAGTCACAAAGCTTCTCGCTCAAGGCGTGAATGTGAATGCGCGAGGCAAGGACGGCATGACATTGGTAATATTGGCCCTTCTGAATCAAGATAAGAGAGGGTTTGAATGTTTATTGCAGCACGGGGCAGAACCCAATCTCCAGCTCTCAGATGGAGAATCGTCGCTGGCTAAGGAGTTGCCGTTTGCGGGCAATTCTGCGATATCTTTTGCCGCAAGGGATAAGGATATTTGGTATTTGGACACGGCCCTCAAATACGGAGGCAATGTAAATCTGGTAAATCCGTATAACAACCAAACACCGATATATGCGAGCATCGCGGCCTTGCTGACACTGCAGCCCAAAAGACTAATCGCGGCTGGGGCGAATCTCAACTATCAGGACAGCGATGGAATTACACCTTTGCTCTGTGCTGCAAGAGCTAATAGGTTTGATTTGACTTATGTTATGCTGATGGCTGGCGCCGATCCGACGAAAAAGAATAAATGGGGCAAATCGGTTGTGGACGTTATTGCTAAATCCATGGGACACACTTTGCCTGAAATGAGCCAATGGCGGGAAAGGGTTATCGATGTTTTGAGAAAAAAGGGAATAGAAGTTCCAGGAGGTCAATAATGAGCAACTGACGCAAACAGTGGACTGGCCTCGCTGGGGCCGGGGGACATGTTGCCTCACTCCGTCGATCCGAACAACCCGTTCCTGACAACGGTCATGGTTCAAACCTACATTGCCGCGGCATCGGTCTGGGGCTTTTCAGGGGACAATCACGGTCCGACTGATAGCCCGAGCAGCAGTTACAGGACAACGAGCACACTCGCTTTTGATCCGATGGACCCAACGGCGTCTTTTACGGTGACATCAGCAACTGGAGTTTCCAGCATCCTCGGATTCACTCTCCAGGCATCTGCGTCCGGGCTTACGGGATCGGAAAGCAGCACAGCCCCGGGCGTGTATCAGGTAATCATGAACGGGGCAGCATCAGACCCGTTTCTGCCTGGAATCGCGCCGCCCGCTGCGTACAGCACAGTCGTGGTGATAAATCAAAACACCGGAAGCTTGGGGGGCTTCATCACACAGACTCAATTTCCCTCGGTCGGGGTATACGTGAACGGCCAAAGCGTTTACAGCCGTCCAGAGACCGGGGGTCCGCGCAACTTGTACAACACGGTGAGCAATCCATTTGGGCACTGGCCGCCATGAAGAACCACCGGTCCATGGAAGCCTCATTTACGATGTTTTGGCGCTACGTATCCAGGGTCCTGACTATGCTGTCTGTGACCGTACTATCCGCGTGCGGCCAGGCGCGAACTCCATGCGTGTATGAGATACCGAGCGGCTACACCGGTTGGGTACTTATCGAGTTTGAGCGTCCTGATGCTCCGCCGCTCCAAAAACGCGATGGGAAACTTGTTTTCCATATTGGTGGGGATGGCCGTATGGCCACCAGCTCGAAGTGCGAATTTGGTTGGTCACACGACGAATACGCTTACGTAGGCACCACACCTGTAGAGCTCAAGCGCACCGCCTGGGGAGGCGGCGGTCAGATTTGGGCGGGATCGAACGGCGGGACTCAAACGGCAGGACAGAAGCCGCAGACATACGAAACCTTTTTTGTTGGCAGCGAGGCCGCGTTCAAAAGCGCCGGCAAAGACCCGAGCCCGAGTTCAGCCGACATCCAGTTAACGCGTCAGATTACCGAGGCCGGGCGGGCAATCGACATCCCTTGTTTAGATCACATCGTCATTGGAAGGAGAAGCGTCGATGCGCTTTGCAGAGGCTACTACTCTTTCCGAGAGGCGGGTTTGATTTGATTTCGGGCTGCGACCATGGCTCCTGTCAGATTCCTGTCAGAAATCGTGCCGCTATGCGCCAATTCCCGCCAATTGCTTCAAAGCGGAAATTTTCATAACTCCATGGAAACGCAGTAAGATTATTACACGACTGCTGATTACGAAACATGCCCAAACCGATGTCGACTCCCGGCTCTCGCACCAATAGATCCTTGAGGGGTCTAGTCAAAAGAATGGGGGTCTACTTCAAAGTTTGAACTATGGGTAACCTTGTAAGACATTTCGTAATCGAAATGGTGCGCTGGCCCGACCAATCGCGAATGACAGCTTATATCAAAGTAAGAAACCAACGATGAGCAGCGTCAGAGTCCTCGTAGGTACAAAAAAGGGCGCGTTCATCCTTTCTTCCGATGGCAAGCGGAGTCGATGGGATGTCCAAGGGCCCCTTTTCGGGGGCTGGGAGATTTATCACGTCAAGGGGTCTCCTGTAGATCCCGACCGGATTTACGCATCGCAATGCAGCGGCTGGTTCGGGCAATTGATTCAGCGGACGGACGACGGCGGCAGGTCGTGGAATCCGGTAGGAAACTCTTTCGCCTACCATGGGATTCCCGGAACCCATCAATGGTACGATGGCAAACCGCACCCTTGGGAGTTCAAGAGGGTTTGGCACATCGAGCCTTCACTCACCGATCCGGATGTTCTCTACGCGGGGGTGGAGGACGCAGCCCTATTCCGTTCGGCAGACGGGGGCGCCACATGGCTAGAGCTTTCCGGTCTGCGCGGCCACAGCTCAGGATCGCACTGGCAGCCGGGCGCTGGCGGAATGTGCCTGCACACCATCCTCCTGGATCCGGTGCAACCGGGTCGAATAGTCATAGCGATCTCGGCAGCGGGCGCTTTCCGTACGGACGATGGAGGTTTGACCTGGCTGCCTATCAACCGGGGGTTGAGGTCGGAATACATTCCTGATCCGACGGCCGAGGTCGGACACTGCGTTCATCGCATCGCAATGCACAGCTCGCGTCCCCACGTGCTTTTTATGCAGAAGCACTGGGACGTCATGCGAAGCGACGATGCGGGCGATTCGTGGCGAGAGATCAGCGGAAATCTGCCGTCAGACTTCGGGTTTCCGATCGAGGTCCATTCCCACGAGCCCGAGACTGTCTATGTCGTTCCGATCAAAAGCGACTCCGAGCACTACCCGCCAGACGGGAAACTACGCGTGTACCGCAATCGAACAGGTGGAAACGAGTGGGAGGCGCTTACAAATGGGCTGCCGCAGAGAGACTGCTTCGTCAACGTGCTTCGGGAGGCGATGGCAGTCGACACGCTTGATCCATGCGGCGTATATTTCGGGACGACCGGTGGACAGGTATACGCGTCGGCTGACGGGGGAGACAACTGGGTCCCGATAGTTCGTGATCTTCCAGCTGTGCTGTCGGTCGAAGTGCAGACCCTCCTATGATCCAGGTCGTGCTCCCGGCGCATCTCCAGACTCTAGCGGGAGTGAATGGCGCGGTGACCGTCGAGGTGAAGGGTGAGGCGACTCAGCGCACGCTCCTCGACGCAATCGAGACATCCTATCCGATGTTAGGCGGCACGATTCGGGACCGTGCCACGCAGAACCGAAGGGCATTTGTGAGATTCTTCGCCTGTGGGGAGGATGTTTCTCATGAATCCCCGGATGCCCCGCTGCCCGATGCTATTGCACATGGAAGGGAGCCGTTCCTGATTATAGGCGCCATAGCGGGCGGTTGAAGAACCGTCAGTACCCGCTTCGCGCTTTTGCCCGCGACAGTAGGCTGAACGCTTTCGGTCGTTCGAGATGGAGCGTGCGCAGGAACTCGGACCGGCCGCGTGGCCTCCTACGAACAGCGCGCGCGCTTGAGAGAGGAACAACAAACGACCATCCCGCGGCGCGCTCATAGGCGCGGGAGTGATGCTCCCTGGAGTACGGCAATGCGCGGTAAACCTGGAGGGCGCTCGCTAGGCGCCTAGAAGCGGCCGGATGCTCCGCGTGGTGCATTGAAGGGCGGACCCATAGGGCGATGACCTAGGGGACGAGAAAGGGCATCCCGGGAGCTTGGCGATGTGCGGGCACCGGCTTTGGTCTGGCCAGAACACTTTGGCCCCCCCAGCGTCGGCGTTGCTCCACGCTTCATGGCAGAAAGTACTCAGATCGCGGGCCCCGCAAGGGCCGTCTTCCTCAGCTACGCGCGCGAGGACACCGCCGCCGCCAATCGCATCGCCGAGGCTTTGCGAAGCTACGGCATCGAGGTTTGGTTCGACCAGAGCGAACTCAGGGGCGGCGACGCTTGGGACCAGAAGATCCGCAAGCAGATAGATGCCTGCGCCCTTTTCCTCCCGATCATATCCCGGAACACGGAGGAGCGCGGCAAGGGCTACTTCCGCCTCGAGTGGAAGCTGGCCGTCGAGCAGACGCACCTCCTGATGGAGGGTGTGCCGTTCCTGGTGCCAGTCGTGGTGGACGACACCCCTGACTCCGCCGTCTCCGTGCCCGCTGAGTTTCGCCGCGTCCAGTGGACCCGCATGCCGGGCGCGTTCCCATCCCAGCAGTTCGTCGAGCGCGTGAGGTCGCTGCTCGAGGGGCCGAGGAATCTCAGGGACGCCGCCTCTGTTCCCCGCCCGGCCCAGGATGCCAGGGCAACCGGATCCTATGGCGGGAGCGGCATTCCCGGCTGGGCGTGGGGGATCGCTGCCGGGCTCGTCATCGCCGCCGCAGCCTATTTCGTGGTTTCCCGCAGGCACGCGCCGACTGTTGCCGCGGCGCCGGCGCCTGAAGCCCCGAAGGCCGCCCAAAGGGCCGAGGACAAGTCGATCGCTGTCCTGCCGTTTGACAACATGAGCGATGACAAGGACAACCAGTTCTTCACCGACGGCATCCAGGAGGACATCCTGACGAACCTGGCACTCGTCCATGAGATCCGCGTCGTTTCACGGACCTCGGTCGCGCAGTACCGGGACACCAAGAAGCCCATAGGGCAGATCGCCTCGGAACTCGGGGTCACGTACATACTCGAGGGAAGCGTGCGCCGCTCGGGAAACAAGGTGCGCGTGACGGGCCAGCTGATCCATGCCTCGTTGGACGAGCACGTCTGGGCCAAGGCCTACGACCGCGACCTGACCGACATATTTGCGATACAGTCCGAGCTTGCGCAGGCCATTGCTTCCGAGCTCAAGGCGGCTCTCTCGCCCGAGGAAAAGGCCATGCTCGATCGGCGACCCACCGAGAACACGGCGGCCTACGATCTCTACCTCCGGGCCCGAACCCTGGACGACGGCAAGTCCGGCCAGGCGGACCAGAAGATAGCGCTCCTTCAAAATGCCGTGGACCTCGATCCCTCCTTCGCGCGTGCGTGGGGGGAATTGGCGCATACCTACGCCTACGGGGCATTCCACTTCCATGAGGGGACGGATGAGCTTGCGGCCAAGGCGAAGGCCGCCATTGACCGGGCGGTGCAGCTGGCGCCTGACGACCCCGACGTCATCGGCAAGGTCGGCGACTACTATTACTATGCCCATCGCGACTATGTGCGGGCCAATGAGCAGTATCAGCGGCTGGCCGAGCAGAGGCCAAACGATGCGGTCGTTTTCTCCTCGCTTGGACTCATCCAGCGCCGGCAGGGCCGGTGGGCGGAGTCGCTTGTCAACCTGCGCCGCGCCGTCGACCTCGACGTCGCCAACGCGGCCTACCTGAAGAACCTCATCGCAAGCCTGGACGCGGCGCGGCGCTACGAGGAGTCGTCGTCGGGCTGGCGCAGGATGGACGCGCTCAAGCCTGGTCACGTGGATTTCAAGTACTTCGCGGTCCTCAACACCTTCCTTGCAAGCGGCTCAACACGCGAGGTGGAGGAGTACCTGGCGAGTCTGACCCCGGCGGAGGCCGCCTCCGGCGATGGGCTCCAGATGCGGATCAACTGGGCCGGCTACATGGGCAACGAAGCCGAGCTCACCCGCTTGTTGCAGGTGTCTCCCTACGACGATGACAGCCCCCTTCAGCACTGGGAGCAGGACGTTCTGGATGCCAGAACCCTGTTCCTGGACGGTGACAAGGCCGCGGTGCTCGCCCGCCTGGGCAATATTCCGGGAGAGATGCCCAAGCGCCTTGCGCGGGAACCCAGGAACCCCCGCATTTGGCTGGTCGACGCCGATATGGAGATTGTTCTGGGCCACCCGGCGGAAGCTGTGAAGGCGATTGACCATTCCATTGAGCTCATTCCGGAGTCGCTGGACGCCCTGGAATCGCCCACTTACGCTTCGTTCGGAGCCTTGGTCTATGACTATGCCGGGGAAAAGGAAAAGGCGCTCGCGCTCTATACCCGGCTCCTGCGCGACCCCGGCGGGTTTCTCAACGTCTATGCGATGAAGCATGATGTCCACAGCACGCTCCACGGGGATCCGCGTTTTGAGGCGCTCCTCATTGATCCCGCAAACAACGCGCCGCTTTTCTGAGATCCTTTCCTTTTCGCGCCTTTCGCACGGAGGGAAAGCAAAACCTGAAGGAAAGTCCCCATGCGTGGAGCCGGCTCAACGCCCGGTCACCGCAAGCAGCGTGTAGTAGTTGTCGGAGAGGAAGCCCTCGTAGCCCTCGGCCGTGCCGTCCCACTTCCTCCAGTCATTGCTCTTGTGGTTCGCCTCGGTTCCCTCGAACTCCCTCTGCTCGAAGGCGTCGAGGATGGGGAAGAGTATCTGGTCGGCCCGCGCGCGCTGGCCAACCTTGTAAAGGGCCGCGATGCTGAAGTACGAGAAGCAGGCGGTTGCGCCCCCGTTCTCGTAGATCTGGAACCCGTCGGCGTTGTCCTCGCGAATCCCCCCGCCGTATCGGGGATCCTTGTGCGCATAGTCCCTGCGCGGCACAGGGACAAGGTTGCCCGGCAGCCCCATCCGGAAGTTCGTGTACCCCGCCGCCTCCATCTTGTCCCAGAGCCGGTCCATGATCCCTGCGGCCTTGTCCTCCGGCGCGAGCCCATAGAGGACGGCGATACCGTTCACGAACAGGAAATAGTAGTCGTGCAGCGAGCCGTCGGCGCTTTTCCAGCCCGCCAGGATCCCGGTCGAGGGATTGTAGAAGGTCCTGAAATAGGCGTCGTGGAGCTTCGAGGCCGCGGCTCCGTAGCGGTCGGCGTCCGCGCGCGCGTGCAACCCCTGGGCCATTCTTTTCATGCCCAGGAGTGCGCGGTACGCCAAGGCATTGGAGTAGGCGTCCTCGTACCCAAACCCGATCGTGTCCCACCAGTTTGAGGGCCTCACCTTGGGTTGCCCCTCGTTCCACGTTCCCGAATTGCCGGAGGCCGCATACTTGATGAGCCCGTCGCCGCTCGTGTCCGTGGCCACCATCCTGTCTGCCATCGCCCTGATCTCGGGGTAGCGGGTGCGCAGCCAGGCCCAGTCCTGCCGACCCTCGACATAGTCGGCGGCGGCGATCAGCAGGGAGGGAAAAGTATCGGAGGACTCAACGGGAAAGTCGCCGTAGCCGGGCATGCCATAGGTCTTTGTGCCCGAGAGCACGCGGTCGAGCGTCTGGCGCACCAGGTCCAGGGCGTAGAGCCCCTCGGCCAGGGGCGGCGTCTCGCGCGCGATGTCCGCGTACTCGTAGTAGCAGAAGCCGACCGTGTCGCTGCTCGTGTTGTTCGAGAGCATCCGGCGGCTGGGATTAAGCTGAAGCACGTTGAGCCAGTTCCGCCGGAAGCCGTCGAAGCGCCGGTCGTCCCCGATCCCCCTGACCGGCGGGCAGATCGTTGTCGCTTCCAGCCGGTAAGAGGAGGCTGGGCTCGTCTCGGTCGCGGGCGGAAAGGAGACGCGGACCCAGCCGGGGCCAGCCGCGTATCCGAGCGATCCTCCCGGCGCGGTCGAGGTCACCCGCAGGGTGCCGTAGCCCGGGAGATGCAGGACGGCCGGCAGCTCAATGGCTCCCTCGGAGTTGAATAGGCCGAGGAGCGTGCCGTAGCAGAAGCGGGTGTCTATCGTCAGGGAGAGCGGCGCGGGACTGACCGCCGGGGACCACGACGAACTGAGCCGCAGGTCCGAGGCGCCCGCCTCGAGGCTCCAGCCCGGATTGTGCGCCTGGGAAGGCCTTGGCGCCGAGAGGATGTTCTGGTCGACCTTGCCCTGGCCAAGGCTGTCCACGGCGAGGAAGAGGAGCGTGTCACGATCTTCCGACAACCCGACCTTCAGGAAGTCGGAACGCATTGGCGCCCCCGGGACGGAGCTCCCATCGGGGGAGTTGGCGGCGCTACCGTCTACCGGCAGGAGAAGGGCAAACGCGACCGGGCAAGCGAGAACAAATGACAATGCACGTGCCATGGGTCATTGGATGGAACGTCGGTGTGTCCGGCTCTGCGCTTGGGGCCCTTTTAATTCCCGGGCAGCGCAAAGGCGACGTAGGAATCGCCGCTCTTCGTCCCCATCTTGCCGCCGCCGCAGGCGATCACGACGTACTGCCTTCCCGCCACCTCGTACGTGGAGGGGGTCGCATAGCCGCCGGCGGGCAGTTTCACGTGCCAGAGCTCGCGTCCCGATTTGCTATCGAAGGCATGGAACATCTCATCCTTGCTGGCCCCGATGAAGAGGAGGCCGCCGGCCGTCACGAGCGGGCCGCCGTAGTTCTCGGTCCCCGTCGGCGGAACGCCCTTGGCGGTCAGCTCCGGATACTCGCCCAGGGTCACGCGCCAGAGATAGTCCCCCGTGTTCAGGTCGATGGCATTCAGCGTCCCCCAAGGCGGCTTGACGGCGGGATAGCCGTCCGGGTCGAGGAAGCGGTTGTAGCCGGTATGGGTATAGGGCGGCGGGGTCGCCGTGTCGGACCCGAGGTCGGGAAGGTAGGTCTTCCACGCCCCCTGCTCCTCGGGCGCGGCCGTCTGCACCTCGCCCATCAGGTAGCTGACGACACTGTTCCTCTGCTGTTCGGACAGAAACCCCCACGAGGGCATGACGGCCCGGCCCTTCGTGATCACTTCCGTTATCTGCTCGCGGGAGAGGCGCTGCTTGATGTCGACAAGCGACGGGATGTTTCCAGCGGCGTTGCCCCGGCGGTCCGCGCCGTGGCAGCCCGTGCAGTTCTGAAGGTAGACCTGCTGGCCGAGCGACGTCGCGCCGCTCGAGTCGATCATGTTGAGAACCCACGGCATCTCGTTGGAATTCACATAGAGGATGCCGTCGGGATCCGCGGCCGCACCGCCCCATTCCGCCCCTCCGTCGAAGCCGGGGAAGATGATCGTGCCTTCGCGGCTGGGCGGCAGGAATTGCACGTGCGACCGGAGCCTCGAGAAGCGCTCGAGCACGGCCCGGTGCGCCTCCGGCGTCCGGTCCGTGATGAGGTCGGCCGTGAAGAGCTGGCGGGCGAAGGGCGCGGGCTTGAGCGGCAGCGGCTGGGTGGGGGACGCCACCTCGCCTGCGAGGTCGGAACTTGGGACGGCGATCTCCTGCACCGGGAACAGGTGCTCGCCGGTCACTCGGTTGAACACCCAGACGTGCCCGCTCTTCGTCACCTGGGCCACGGCGGGGATGTCACGGCCGCCCCGGTGGATCGTAAGGAGTGTCGGCGCCGCCGGGGGATCGCGGTCCCAGAGGTCATGGTGGGTGAACTGGTAGTACCAGGAGACCTTGCCGGTCGCGGCGTCGAGGACGACCAGGCAGTCCGCATAGACGTCGTTGCCAGGCCGGCTGCCGCCCCAGAAATCAAACGTCGCCGAGCCGATCGGGCAGAATACGAGGCCCCGCTCGTCGTCGACGGTCATGCCGGGCCACGCATTGACCCCTCCCACGTGTTTCCACGCCTCGGGGGGCCACTCGTCGTAGTGCGCCTCGCCGGGGTAGGGGGCAGCGTGGAAGATCCAGACCAGCTTTCCGGTCCGCACGTCATAGCCGCGGACATGCCCCGGAGCCGCGGGGCCCGGGCCCTCTCCCACGCGCATGGACATGATGATCAGGTTGCGATAGATCACGCCGGGCGAGTTGGCCTGGATAGCCAGCCCGCGGACATCGCGCCCCAGGCCCTCCGAGAGATCGACCCTTCCGTGGTCGCCAAAGGCGTCGATCAGCTTGCCCGTGCGGGCGTCGACCGCGTGCAGCCAGTGGCCGTTGCCGTAGAGGATCCGTCGGTCATCGCCGTCGGCCCAGTAGACCAGCCCGCGGTTGACGCCGTTCGCCTCGAGCGGCTCGAAACGCCACAGCTCGCGCCCCGTGGCGGCCTCGAGCGCGATAAGCTTCATCTGGGCCGTGGTCGCGTAGAGCACGCCGTCTATGATGAGCGGGTTGCACTGGATCTGGGATGTATTGGGGCGCGCGCCGTTGCCCTGCCAGGTCCACGCCACCTGGAGCTGGTTCACGTTGTCCGGCGTGATCTGCGCCAGCGTCGAGTAATGGCTCGCGGCCTTGTCGCCCATGTAGGCGGGCCAGTCGCGGCCGGCGAAAACCGGGGCCGGGGCGGCGGAAAGGCTGAGGGCAGACAAAAGCGCCGCACATGGAACCAGGGGCAGGTTGCGCATGGGGCCGAGTTGAAGGAGTCCCGCCTGCATTGCCAAGCAGAGATCGAAGCGCCGAGCATTTGCCACCCCGGGAAGGGTGATTCGACGGCGGCTAGGGTTGTAGCCAAGCCGCATCCCAGAATCGGCAACCGTCAGAATTCGCACATTTGCTGATCTTTTTTTCCGGAAAATTACGCTTTGAGGGGTGAAGCAGTTCACATCCCTCAAACGCCACCACAATGAAGAATCTACCCGCAATCATCTCCATCGCGACCGTAGCAGTCCTTTTGCTACTTGCTGTCGCTGCGTCCATTATCGATTCCCTACCCTTCGTCCTCATTGCCTCCTACGTGGTAGGGTTCGCCTGTTCTCTTTCACTTCTCGCGCTGTTTGTAGACGACTACGCCCCGCGTTCCCCGCGCCTGATCGCGCTCGTGAGCAGCGAGGCCGAGGAAAAGCGTGCGCTCGCGGCCGCGGCAAGGGCCGCAGCCACCCAGCGCCTGCTCGACCGTCAGGCTGATGCTCCGTACAGCGATCCCATCACCGTGAATTTCATGGCCACGATGGGGTTGCGCAATGACCCGGCAACGGTGTCACGCCTCTGAGGCAAACAGTCCGACCGCTCCGTCCCCGACGAGAATATGCTCCTGAGCCGCGATGAATGGGTCGAAGGAGCGCGAGGAGCATATTATCGCGGGATGGTCGCAAACATCATCATCCACTATCCCCTTCTAACCTTTAGGGGGTCATGAATTGATCCAAAGCGGATAACCTTGGCAGACAGTGTGCCGATCACGCAGACATTCGGTGTAGCTTCTGCGCGATCGGCTTCACGCCTTGGATCATTAGTCGGTTTATGCTTCAAAAAGGTCTGTGACGGAGTTTCCGTTCGCGAACGTGATCGGGGCCGTACATGCTCTGATGTCAGAGTTAGCGGTAGGGCCGAATCTGGCTGGAGTTCGGCAAAGCAAAGGCTCCAACTTCAGAGCCCACCCGGCGACGGGGGCGTTCGTCATTGACCCTCCGGCGGCTTCCTTTCCCATGGGAGGCTCAGCCTTGATGCCGTCCGTCTATTCCATGCCGGTTTCCTTCCCGTGATGAACCCCGTCACCGCGACGTTTGAATACCTGGCCTCGGCGTTCAACGGGCTCGGCCTCTGGCGCCGGGAGCAGTCGGTGTGGGGCAATCGCCTGGCCTCCAGGACCTTCGACCGGAGCCTCTACCTCTGGATGCATCGTTGCGGCTTCATGGGCAGGTCGGAGCGCGAGATCCTGAGCCGCCTGGTGAAACCCGGCATGACGGTCGTGGACGTGGGCGCCAACGTGGGCCTCTACACGCTGTACATGGCGGACCTTGTCGGGCGTGCGGGAAGGGTCATCGCCTTCGAGCCCGACCCGGACCTCGCAAGCCTCCTGGTCGACAATTGCGAGGCGAACGGGATCCAGAACGTGCAGGCGCACCGGGCGGCCCTGGGGACGAAGCCCGAGCGGATGATCCTCCACCGGATTTCGATAAACTCGGGCGACAACCACCTGGGTTCGCACGCAAGGACGGCGTTCCTCAAGCCGGTCGAGGTCGAGGTGGTGTCCTTCGACAGCCTCCTGCCGGGCGTCCGGCCGGATTTCATCAAGGTGGACGTTCAGGGATGGGAGCTGAATGTCCTCAGGGGAATGGAGCGCACCCTCAGGGGGTCGGACGCCCTGATCTACCTCGAGTTCTGGCCGGACGGTCTCAAGCGGGCAGGGGACGCCCCCGCCGAGCTCTTTTCGTTCGTCCGCGGACTGGGGCTTGATTTCTACTCCGCCGACGGCTGGACGCTCTTCGATGAGCCGACGTTTCTCGCCATGGCGGGGAAGGTGAAGGGGCTGAACTTCATCAACCTCCTTGCCAGCCGGGGCAGCCCGCCCCGCTCCCAGCGGGGGAAGTAGCCCCGTTGCCCGTGAGCGCGCCGATTCGAGGACAGAGGGAGCGACTGGAGCTCTGGCTTGCCCTTGCTGTCACCCTTGCCGTCGCATGGAGCTACCTGCACGACGCCCGCCGGGTCGAGGGGCGGCTGACTAGCCGGACGCCGCCGGGCTACTACGGTCTCCTGACCGATGCCCTCATCGCGGGCCGCACGAACCTCGACGTCGGGGTGGACCCCCTTCTCCTGCGCCTCGAGAACCCCTACGCGGGCCCCCAGGGTGCCACCCGCCCCCACGACATGAGCTTCTACCGGGGGAAGTTCTACCTCTATTACGGGATCACCCCGGCGCTGATACTCATGGTCCCGTGGAAGGTCGTCACCGGGACCTACATCCGGGAGATAACGGCGACCGCCCTCTTCTGCCTGGGGGGATTTGTAC
>PMSP01000200.1 GCA_003168315.1 Opitutaceae bacterium | reverse complement strand
CCACGCCCGCGCGCTTGCTCAGTTCCTCGGCTTCACCAGCCGCGGCGGGCGTGTGGATCCAATGCATCTGTCCGCAGACACATCACCGCGACGCCTTGCTCGCACCCGTCCACTCGTACTTGGGCGCCACGTCCGAGTGCGCCTCGACGTGCTTGCGGTCGCCCTTGTGCCACCAGTAGAAGACCTGCGCGGCGACGAAGATGGCCGAGAAGGTGCTGGTGACGATGCCGACGAGGAACGTGAAGGAGATGTCGCGCAGGACGCCGCTGCCGAAGAGGTAGAGGGACAGGGCCGCGAGGAACGTNNTCGCGGATGCGGTCGAAGACGACGACCGTCTCGTTTATGGAGTAGCCGGCGATGCAGAGGATCGCCGCCACCATCGGCGCCGAGAACTTGTGCCCGGTGAGGACGAAGATCCCGATCGTCATCATGATGTCGTGGAGCGTCGAGAACATGGCGCCCACGCCGAACCCGAACTCAAAGCGGAAGGCGATGTAGACGAGGATCGTCAGCATGGAGACCCCGACGGCGAGCGCGGCGTTAAGGAGGATCTCGCGGCCGATGGAGGCCCCGACGTGCTCCTCGCCCGCCTTGACGAGCCCCGCCTCCGGGTAGGCCCTCTGCAGGGCGCCGACTAGCACCTCGGACTTGCCCTCGGGCGTCTCGACCTTCAGCTGCTCGCCGCCGCCCCCGAGGCCGCTCTCGTGGCTGATGTTGACCTCCCCGATCCTGGCGGAGTCGGCCACCTGGCGGATCTTGGCGTCGTCCAGCCGCTCCTTGTACTGGAGGGTGACGACGTCTCCGCCCGAGAAGTCGACGCCGAAGATGGCGCTGCCCTGGTAGAAGGTGGCCGCCATCCCGAGGATGACGAGGAGGCCGGAGCCGATGAAGGCGGGCTTCCCATACCTGACGAAGTCCACGTGGATCGCCTTCAGGATGTGGCCCATCCGGATCCTCTTCACGGTGCCCGAGTCGATCAAAAGCTCCATGATGAGGTGGGCCGTGATCAGGACCGAGAACATGGTCGAGAGGACGCCGATCGCCAGCGTCACGCCGAAGCCCCGGATCGGGCCCGTTCCGAGCCAGATCATGATGGCGCAGATGATCAGCTGCACGATGTGGGCGTCGATGATCGTCATCAGCGCCTTGGAGTATCCCGTCTGGTTGGCGGTCGAGAGGGACTTGCCCGCGGCAAGCTCCTCCCTCATGCGCTCGAAGATCAGGATGTTGGCGTCGACCGCCATGCCGACCGTCAGCACGATGCCGGCGAGGCCCGGGAGGGTCATCGTGGCGCCGATGTTGGCCATGACGCCAAGGATGATCACCAGGTTGACCGCCAGGGTGCCGACCGCGACCAGGCCGCCCGTCGTGTAGAACGTGATCATGAACGCGGCGACAAGCGCGAGGCCGATGACGGAGGCGCGCACCCCGCTCGAGATCGCGTCCTCGGCCAGCGACGGGCCGACCTCGAACTGGGTCTTGACGATGAGGGGAAGGTCGAGCGGGTTGTTGAGGACGTTTGCGAGGTTGAAGGCCTCGCGCTCGGTGAAGTACCCGGAGATCTCGGCGTTCTCGCTGTCGATCTCCTCCTTGACCGTGGCGACCGAGTAGACGGTGCCGTCCAGGACCACCGCGAGCTCGCCCGGGTGGCCGTTCTTGTCGCCGCTTGCCGCGATGTCGCGGGTCACCTCGGCGAAGCGCTTCCTGCCGGCGCTCGTGAAGGTCATGCCGATCATCGGCTTTCCATAGGAGTCATGCTTGACCGCCGAGTAGGAGATCATCTCGCCGGTCATCTCCGGGATCCGCTTGACGAAGTAGTCCTCCGCCATGTCGGTGCCGTTCGGCAGCTCGTGGTCGTAGCTCTTCACCTCGTAGCCCGGGGGGACCTCGCCGGGGCGCACCGTCTCCGGCGTCGCGAATGGGTACACCATCCTGAAATCGAGCCTGGCCGGCTTCTTCACCTGGTCGAGGACGTCGGGATTGTCCTTGGTGTTGAGCCCGGGGAGCTGGACCTCGATCCGGTTCGTGCCGACGGCGCGGATCAGCGGCTCGGCGACGCCGAGCGAGTTGATGCGGGCGCTGATGATCTCGATCGCCTTGGAGAGCTTCTCCCTGTTCGCCGACTCCGCGTCGTAACCCGCCGTCTTCGTCCCGAGGTCCGCCTCGAGCGTGAAGCCGACGCCGCCCCGCAGGTCGAGGCCGTACTGGAGCCGCCCCTTCGAGCTGTCGAGGAGGTACTTCAGGAGGATGCTGTTCCTCTTGGTGATGTTCTTGAGCGAGTCCTCGAGGCGAACGCCCGGGAAGAACTGGCTCAGGTCCACCTTCTGCTGCTGGCCGATCTGCTTCAGGGCCACGTACTCGCTCGGGGCCGCCCCCGACGCCTTGAGGGCCGCCGCCTGGTCCAGAAGCTTGTCGAAGTCGGCCCTCTTGGCGGTCGCATGGTCCCTCGCGTACTCGGGGAAGGGAACGTCCTTGAGCGGAATGAGCGCGTCGATGGCCCAGCCCAGTATCACCAGGCTGAGGACTATCTTCCAAAGGTTGCGTTTAAACATGTCGGATGTGGGTTAAAGGGGGGGGTCGGCCGCGCCCCGACGCGGCCCTGTTCGCCATCAGGCGCCTGGCGTCCCTGGGGCGGGGACGGTCCCTCAGGACGATTTCTTCTCCTCGCTGTCCGTCTTCTTCGTCGCCGCGGTGATGAATCCCTTGCCGACCTCAATCTTGGTGTTGTCGGACACGCGAACCACAAAGCGGTCATCCTTGACGTTCGTGATCACTCCGTAGATCCCGCCGGTCGTGATGATCTCGTCGCCGGATTGCAATGTGCCGAGCATCTTCTCATGCTCCTTCTGCTTCTTCCTCTGCGGGGCGATCATCAGGAAGTACAGACCGCCGAGCATCAGCGCCATCACTATCAGTTGGACTGGGAATCCGCCGCCGGGGGCCGGAGCGGCTGTCTGGGCAATCATTTTGATCATTTCGTATTGCGTTCTTATAAAGAGAAAACACGCATCTAACTAAATCCACGCTCGCGAAGGCAAGCCCACAGTGGCCGGCCCTCTCCAAAAACTTGAAAAGCAAATCCGCATCCGCCTGGTCGGCAGCCAAATCCGAGGAACACTACGGCTTCAAGAGATGGGGATCGGGCCACCTCTCGGTCGATCCCGAGGGATTCGTGAACGTGCAGCCGCTGACGGACGGGCGCTCCATAAGGGTCATGGACGTGATCGCCGAGGCGCTGGGGATGGGGCTCAAGGCGCCGATGGTGATCCGCTTTCAGGACCTGCTGCGCCACAGGGTGATCCAGCTGAACGAGATCTTCCGCAAGGCCATCAAGGAGGAGGGCTACAAGGGCGAGTACCGGGGGGTGTTCCCGATCAAGGTGAACCAGCTGCGCGAGGTGGTGGACGAGATCGTCCTGGCGGGCCGGGACTACAACTACGGCCTCGAGGCCGGCTCGAAGCCGGAGCTCATGATCGCCCTCGCGATGAACGAGGGCCCCAACCGCCTGATCATCTGCAACGGGTACAAGGACCATGACTACATCCGCCTGGCGCTCCTCGGCCGCAAGCTCGGCAAGCGCGTCATCATCGTGGTGGAGCAGCTCTCCGAGATCGACCACATCATCCGGATCTCGGAGGAGACGGGGGTCAAGCCGATGATCGGTTTCCGCGCCAAGCTGCAGACCCGCGGCGAGGGCCGCTGGGCCATGTCCACCGGGGACAACGCCAAGTTCGGGCTCAACACCGCGGAGATCCTCTTCGCCTGCGAG
>PMSP01000374.1 GCA_003168315.1 Opitutaceae bacterium | reverse complement strand
GGAAAGAGCGGGAGGCGTGTGTGACAGTGCGGGCGTGGCGATCCCCCCCATCCTCAGATCGACCTGCGAGGGCGCCGAGCGGCTGCTGGACCGCGTCCTGTGCGTCGCCGGGGCCGTCCTCTTTTCCCAGCTTCCCGAGTTCATGCAGCAGTACCTCCAGAGGCTCGAGGGCCACCTGGACGAGGCCAGGCTCGTCGTCACCCGCTTCGGAAATGCGGCCGCGCAGTCGGGGATGAGCCTGGACCAGCTTGTCGCGGGGGCCGCCCGCAACCCGGACCCGTCCATGGGGAAACTGGGGGGCGTCATCCGGGACTCCATGGCCCGCGTCAACGAGCTCTCGGCGGCGGATGCCGCCCTCCGGGGTGCGAACGCGTGGACGCGGCCCTTCGTCTTTCTCGCGCACATGGACCGGGGAATCGCCAGGGCGACCCTGTCCATCTACAGGCCGGCCGTCCCGACGACCATGGAGGGGCTGGCCTACGCCGGGATCGGCATCGTCACGGTCCTTGCCGTCTACCACCTCGGGGTGCGCCGCCCGATCGCGCGCCATCTCCGGAAGCGGGCGGCCGCCGGCGTGGTCCCCGCCGCCTGAGCTTCGGCCGATCCACCCAAATCCGTGGACAGAGTGCGGGCCGGCGGCCAAGATTGAAGGTCACGATGCCCGATACCCTCCAAGTAAACCTCGGCGACAGGTCCTATCCCATCCTCTTCGCGGAGGATCTGACCCTGGAGGTCCGTTCCCTGGTGACCGAGCTCGCCGCGGCCTCGCGCAGGATTGCCGTCATCACCGACCGGAACGTCGCGACGATCCAGGCGTCGACGCTGCAGGGCCTCTTCGCGGATGCTCCCACCCTCATCGTCCCATCGGGGGAGGAGTCGAAGTCGATCCCCGAGCTCGGCCGCGCGCTTGATTTCCTGGCGGGCCAGGGCCTCGACCGGTCCGGGGCCGTCTTCGCGGTGGGGGGCGGCGTCGTCGGCGACCTGGCCGGCTTCGCCGCGGCGACCTACCTGCGGGGCATCGACTACTACCAGGTCCCGACGACCCTCCTCTCCATGGTGGACAGCTCTGTCGGGGGGAAGACGGGCGTCAACCTGAAGGCCGGCAAGAACCTGGCCGGGGCGTTCCACCAGCCGCGGCGGGTCTTCATCTCCACCGGCTTCCTCGGGCTCCTGCCGCCGCGCGAGTTTGCGGCGGGCATGGCCGAGGTCATCAAGACGGCCCTCCTCGGGGACCGGCTCCTCTTCGAGGACCTCGAGCGCGCGGCGCTCTCGGCGGGCGACCTGCGGCTCGCGTGGACGGTGCGCGTCTGCTGCGGGATCAAGGCGGGGCTCGTCGAGTCCGACGAGCGGGAGCTGGCCGACAGCGGGGGCCGGGCGCTCCTCAACCTGGGGCACACCTTCGGGCACGCCATCGAGCAGGTGACGGGCTACGGCTCGTACCTCCACGGGGAGGCGGTGGCGGTCGGGCTCTGCGCGGCCGCGCGGCTGTCGCGCCGGCTTGGGCTGCTCGGGGACGCCGAGGTCGGCCGGATCGAGTCGGTCGTGGCCGCCCACGCGCTTCCCACCAGGCTGCGCTCCACGCTCTCGGTCGCCGCCCTGACGGCCGCCATGGCGCGCGACAAGAAGGCGCGCGCGGGGTCGCTGCGCTTCGTCCTCCTCGGCGCGATCGGCAAGGCCGTCGTCCGCAGGGACGTGCCGGCCGCCGAGGTCGAGGCCGTGTGGCGCGAGGTGGGTTCCGGCTAGGGTGGGGGAAAAAATTCGTGTGTTCGGGCGCTTCCCCGGTTAGGAATTGACCCATGTCCGCAATCGACGAAGGCATTGTCCGGGAGTTCTTCGAGCAGAACGGATTCTTTGTCCGGCAGGTGCGCAAGTACCAGGTCCAGGCGCGCCGCAAGACGGGGGACGAGGAGATCGACCTCCTCGTGCACAACCCGGTCTGGCGGAAGGCGAGCCGCAAGCCGGACTTCTTCCTCTTCTCGACGGAGCTCCAGTTCGTCCACCAGGCGGTCGTCGCCGTCAAGCCCTGGCACACCGATGTGTTCACGCCGGCGACGCTCAAGGGGTCGCCCGAGATATTCGGGTTCCTCGAGCAGAACGTCCTGAAGCAGGCCGCGCGGCTCTTCCCGACGGAGGGGGACGGGATCGGGAGCGACGTGACGAAGATCCTCGTCCTGCCGGCCCTCCCGACGGCGGAGCCGTTCCGCTCCCAGAGCGTCGCGATGCTGAAGGAGCGCGGCGTCGACGGGATCATCTCCTTCCGCTCCATGCTGCTCGACCTGATCGAGAAGATCGACTCCAACCGGAACTATGGGAAGAGCGACACGCTCCAGGTGATCCGGCTCCTGAAGAACTACGACCTCCTGAAGGACGCGCAGCTCGACCTGCTCTCGGACCGGATGCAGTCGGCCCGCAGGGCCAGGGCCTCCCAGGCCGCGCCGGCCCAGGAGTAGGGCGCCCCCAATTGGTTCTCGCCCTGCGCCCCCCGTTTTGAGATTCCCCACCGATGAAGCCCTCGATCCATCCGACAGCCATCGTTGAGCCGGGCGTGGAGCTCGGCGACGGCTGCGTCATCCACGCCGGGGCGATCCTGAGGTCGGGGGCCATCCTCGCCGAGAGGGTGGCGGTCCACCCGTATGCCGTCGTGGGCGGCGATCCCCAGGTGATCCGGTTCGACCCGGCGACGCCGACCGGCGTCCGGGTGGGCGCCGGCACGATCGTCAGGGAGTACGTCACGATCAACCGCTCGACCGAGAAGGGCGGCCACACCATCGTCGGCTCGAACTCGCTCCTCATGGCCTGCTCGCACGTCGCGCACGACGCCGTCGTCGGGGACAACGTCGTCGTCGCGAACGCGGTCCTCCTCGCGGGCCACGTGGTCGTCGGCAGCCACGCCGTCCTCGGCGGGGGCTCCGCCTACCACCAGTTCACGAGGGTCGGGGAGGGGGCGATCATCGGCGGACTTTCCCGGATCACCCAGGACATCCCCCCCTTCGTCATGGCGGCGGAGCGGGACGACGTCTCGGGCCTCAACATCGTCGGGCTGAGGAGGAGGGGCGTCCCGCGGGAGGCGATCCGGGAGCTGAAGGAGGCGTTCAGGCAGGTCTATTTCAAGCCGGGCAACATCCGGGAGATCGCGGCGACGGCGCTCGCGGGGGGAGAGTTCAAGTCGGCGGAGGCCCGCCGCTTCCTCGAGTTCATCACGGCCGGCACCCGCGGCATCGCGCGTTCCCGGCGCCCGGATTCCCCCGCGGAGGAGGGCGCCGATTGACGGCGCGCCCCGGCCCCTTGAACGAGAGGATCGCCATCACCTGCGGGGACCCGGCCGGGATCGGCCCCGAGATCATCTCGGCGTGGCTTGGCTCCGAGACGGCGCGGGGATCCGAGGCCGCCGTCATCGGCCCCGCCCGCTGGCTCGGGACCCTGCCGGACGGCCCGCGGCTGATCCCCGTCGGCACCGAGGACTATGCGGCCGAGCCCGGGCGGCCGGACGGCGAAGGGGCGCTGGTCGCCTGGGCCGCGCTTGAGCGCGCCGCCGCGCTCTGCCAGTCGGGGGAATACGCGGGCGTCGTCACGGCGCCGATCAGCAAGGAGCGCCTCGCCGCCATCGGATGGAAATTCCCGGGCCACACCGAGTTCTTCGCGGCGCGCTGGACTGGCGAGCCGACCATGGCGTTCTGCGGCGGGAAGCTGCGGCTCGCCCTGGTCTCATGGCACATCCCGCTCCGCGACGTCCCGGCGAGCCTGACGGCGGAGAGCATCGGGCGCGCCGTGGCCGCGGCCGACGAGCTCGCGCGCGCCGACGGCATAGAGGGGCCGCGGATCGGCGTCTGCGGGCTGAACCCGCACGCCGGCGAGGGCGGCCTCATCGGGACCGAGGAGCGCGACCTGATCGACCCGATCCTGGACAAGCTGCGCCGGAGGTTCCCCGCGCTCTCGCGCTGCCAGCCCGCCGACACACTCTTCGGGCGCCAGCTCCGCGGCGAGTTCGACGTGTCGGTCGCGCTCTACCACGACCAGGGCCTCGCCCCGCTCAAGGCCATAGACTTCGAGGACTCGGTCAACGTGACGCTCGGCCTCTCCCACGTCAGGACGAGCCCCGACCACGGCACCGCATTCTCGATCGCGGGCAGGGGGACGGCGAGCCCCCGCAGCTTCTCGAACGCGGTTGCTGTCGCCCGGCGCTTGATTCGCGCCCGCAATGGGCGATAGTGGCGCTGCCGATGACCGACTCGTCCCCCATTTCACCGCCCCTGGCGCCGCCCGCGATACGCGAGGGCGGCGAGGGCCTCGTGCNNGACCTCAAGGGAACCCAGCTGGATTATTCCACCCAGCTGATCGCGGGGGGCTTCAAGTTCAGCAATCCGAATGCGAAGGCCAGCTGCTCCTGCGGCGAAAGCTTCAGCGTTTAGGTGTTGTATTCAAGGCGGTTTCGGACGACCGTCCCCTGACTCTACACACCCAGCAGCGTAATTATTGATGGCCATACCGACTCCTTCGGCCGCCCCAGGCGGCAATCGTCCAAGCGGACAATACCAGCGCCGCAACAACGATCCGTTCGCGA
>PMSP01000011.1 GCA_003168315.1 Opitutaceae bacterium | reverse complement strand
GCCGGCCATCTTGTCGCCGACGTCGAGCTTCTGCTTGGTGGCGATGTAGACCTTGACCTGCTTGATGGCGCCGTCGCCGGAGCCCTCGCCGGCCTCGACCGCGCCGACCTTGCGCTCGCGCTCGCCCTCGAGCTCGTCGAACTTGGTCTGGTAGGAGCCGATGATCTCCATGATCTTGATGCGGACGGGAGAGGGGTCGATCTGGACGTGCTTGGAGACCGCGGCCAGCTTGCGCAGGAGCGTCTTCGTGATCTTGCGGTTCGCCGGGATGATGATCTCGCTCGACTCGCCGTTGATGACGTCCAGCGGGATCTTCTCGCCGAGGAGGATGTTGGAGAGCGCCTCGGTGAGGCCCTCGCGCAGCTTGTCCATCTGCGTCTTGTACTCCTCCTGGATCTGCTTCACCTGGCGGCGGCGGTCCGAGGGGGAGAGCTTCTCCTGCTCGTTGTCGATGCGGGAGGAGACCTTGACGTCCATGATGATCCCGGTGACCCCGGACGGGACGACGAGCGACGTGTCCTTAACGTCGGCCGCCTTCTCGCCGAAGATCGCGCGCAGGAGCTTTTCCTCCGGCGCGAGCTCGGTCTCGGACTTGGGCGTGATCTTGCCGACAAGGATGTCGCCGGGCTTCACCTCTGCGCCGACGCGGATGACCCCGTTGTGGTCGAGGTTCTTCAGGGCCTCCTCGCCGACGTTCGGGATGTCGCGCGTGATCTCCTCCGGCCCGAGCTTGGTGTCGCGGGCGGTGACCTCGAACTCCTGGATGTGGATCGAGGTGAAGATGTCCTCCTTGAGGACCTTCTCCGAGATGAGGATCGCGTCCTCGAAGTTGTACCCGTTCCAGGGCATGAACGCCACGAGCACGTTGCGCCCGAGCGCCATCTCGCCCTTGTCGGTCGACGGGCCGTCGGCGATGATGTCGCCGGCCTTGACCTTCTGGCCGCGCTTCACGATCGGCTTCTGGTTGAAGCAGGTGTGGTTGTTCGAGCGCATGAACTTGCGCAGCTCGTACACGTAGACGTGGTTCTTCGGGTCGTGCTTGGGGGAGCGGGGCATGTCCCCGTCCTTGGTGATGACGATGCGCTTCGCGTCGACGGAGGCGACGATGCCGCCGTCGTCCGCGACGACGACGATCTTCGAGTCGCGCGCGACCCGCTCCTCGATCCCGGTCCCGACGAACGGGGCCTCGGACTGCAGGAGCGGCACGCCCTGGCGCTGCATGTTCGAGCCCATGAGCGCGCGGTTCGCGTCGTCATGCTCGAGGAAGGGGATCATCCCGGCGGCGATCGAGATCACCTGCTTCGGGGAGACGTCCATGTAGTCGACCTCGGAGGCGCTGACCTCGAGGAACTCGCCGTCCTTGCGGACGGTGACCTTGCCGATGAAGTGGCCCTTGTCGTCGATCTCGGAATTGGCCTGGGCGATGACCTTGGCCTCCTCCTGGTCCGCGGTCAGGTAGTCGATCTTGTCCGTGGCGCGGCCGTCCTTGACCGTGCGGTAGGGCGTCTCGATGAAGCCGAACTCGTTGACGCGGGCATAGGTGGAGAGGGAGTTGATGAGCCCGATGTTCGGGCCCTCGGGGGTCTCGATCGGGCAGATGCGGCCGTAGTGGGACGGGTGGACGTCGCGGACCTCGAAGCCGGCGCGCTCGCGGTTGAGGCCGCCCGGCCCGAGGGCGGAGAGGCGGCGCTTGTGCGTCACCTCGGCCAGCGGGTTGATCTGGTCCATGAACTGCGAGAGCTGGCTGCGCGCGAAGAAGTCGCGGATGACGGTCGTCAGCGCCTTCGGGTTGATCAGCTTCTGCGGGGTGATCGAGTCGACGCTCTGGTCGTACATCGTCATCCTCTCGCGGACCAGGCGCTCGGTGCGGGCGAGACCCACGCGGCACTGGTTGGCGAGGAGCTCGCCCACCGTGCGGACGCGGCGGCTGCCCAGGTGGTCGATGTCGTCGACGACGCCCTCGCCCTTGCGCAGGCGCACCAGGTACTTGGTCGCGGCGACGATGTCGGCGCTCTCAAGGATGCGCTGCTCCAGCTCGGCCTTGAGGCCCAGCTTCTGGTTGACCTTGTAGCGGCCCACGCGGCCGAGGTCGTAGCGCTTCGGGTCGAAGAAGAGCCTCTTCAGGAGGGCCTTCGCGTTGGCGGTGGTCGGGGGCTCGCCCGGGCGCAGCCGCTTGTAGATCTCCTTCAGGGCCTCCTCCTCGTTGCGGGTGGGGTCCTTCTTGAGCGCGCGGATGAGCGCGCCCTCGTCGACCGCGGTGTCGATGATGCGGATGGAGGCGATGTCGTGCTTCTCGAAGGTGCGGACGATCTGCTTTGTCAGGGGCTCGAACGCGCGGGCGAGGACGACGCCCTTCTGGGCGTCGATCGCGTCCTCCACGAGGACGAGGGTCGAGACGTTCTCGAGGTCCAGGGCCTTCGAGACCTTGAGGTCCTTGATCTCGTAGAAGAGGTTCAGGATGTCGATGTCGCTCGAGTAGCCGATCGACCTGAGCAGCGTCGTGATCAGGAACTTCCGGCGGCGCCTGCGGCGGTCGAGGTAGACGTACAGGAGGTCGTTGTTGTCGAACTGGACCTCGAGCCAGGTGCCGCGGTCGGGGATGATGCGGAAGCTGTGCAGCAGCTTGCCGTTCGGGTGCGGGGAGACCTCGAAGGCGATGCCGGGGGAGCGGTGGAGCTGGGAGACGACGACGCGCTCGGCGCCGTTGA
>PMSP01000166.1 GCA_003168315.1 Opitutaceae bacterium | reverse complement strand
TATCAGGACGGCGTGGTCCAGCTCGAAATATTCAGAGGGCTTCTCGTCCACCTTTCTCCTGGGTTTCCCATTCTTGCGGGATTCCCATTTCCTTCGCTGCTCGTCCGTCGCGGGTAGGCCGTTGACCTCCACCAGCCGCCAGCGCCGGCTGTCGGGCAGGGACGGATCGTATCTCTCGACCCGCTCCTCCTTCACGTTGCCGTCGGCCTGGAACCCCCTCGTCTCCTGGGTGAAGGCCACGTCCCCCTCCCCTCCGGTCCAACGCTCCAGGGCCTTGGCAAGAAGCAGCGGCTCCTGGGCCCGCAGCAACGGGGAGGCCAAGCCGAGAAGGGCGAGAAGGCAAAGGCGGCTGGGCATGGGATGTGTCTTTAGGTAAAGGGAGTCCTTGGAAGGAAATGGCTCATCCTTGGAGCCTTTGATCCTCCAAAACCATTTCTGTTCCTTCGGGGACACGAAACGGACCCCAGAGGGATTGCGGCCGCGAATCCGCGTCACCTCGCCGGGGACGCCTGCGGGCCCGGGCCAAGGTACCGGTCGGCAAACGCGAGGAAGCTCGGCCAATCCGGCAGGTCCGTATGGCCCCCCGCGTGGAGCCGGAAGGCGATGTCCCCATCCGCCAACGCCGCATTGGGGGCCGGCAGCTCGCTTGTCCCGAGGTCACTCCTGCCCAGCAGGCGGTAGACCGGTCCTGCGGCGACGCACGCCTTGAACTCGCCGATGGGATCCGACCAGAGGTCCTGGGTTCCCCCGGTTATGAACACAGGCCGCGGGGCGACGAGCGCGATCAGCTCGTGCTGGTCGACGGGAAGCTCGTCCCAATGCCCGGCGTACTTGAGGAAGTTGCCCGCCATCCAGTGGTACTCGCCGGCGCCGCATACGTTGTCGACCGACTCCCCGACGTCGTGACGGTGAAGCTTCGCGCCGCACTCGCCCGAGCAGCTGGAGTAGACGATCGCCCACCGGGGATCGAGGGCCGCCGCAAGGAGGGCCTCCTTGCCCCAGCGAGAATGACCCTCGATGCCGAGGCGCCTCGCGTCGACGTCCCGGTCCGTCTCGAAGTAGTCGATCGCGCGGCTGAGACCCCACGACCATGCGGCCAGCGCCCCCCAATCGTCGGGCTTCCTGGGATTTCCCTGGTTCACCAGGCCGATGATGCCAGCGCCGAGGCCGCCGCCGCTGTCGGCCTGGATGGAATAGGTGTCGATGAGCGCAAATCCCCAGCCGTGCGCGATGACCAGCTCCATCGCCGTCGGACCGGACGGCGGCGGCCCGAAGCCCCTGCCGCTCGTGCCCCAGCTCGCGACCACGATGACCGGCACGGGCCCGGTGGCGCGGGCCGGGATGTAAAGGGCCATGTTGATGGCCGGGCTTGCCGCGGGGTAGCTCGAGTTGTCGATGTGGCCCACGATCCGCTTCAGGGTGGCGGTGCCGCCTAAAGCGCCGGTCGTGGTCTCCGTCACCTCCCACGTGACCCTGGGCGTGTGCTCGGGGATCCTGCCGTATATCTCAGACGCGAAGTCGGCGAGGATCTCGGGCCTTCGCCTGCTCCACCATGTTGCCGCGTCCCTTACGGGCTCGCCGTCCTTTAGGGTCAGGACGTCAGGGAGCGGGTACCTGTCGGCCTTGGAAAGGTCGTAGTTCGACCAGTTGCCCCAGCCCGAGCGCACGATCGTGTGGCCCGGCACGCCGTCGGTCCAGTTGGACGAAGTCCCCCCGACCGGGTGCGTGTCTGCGGGCCGCCTGGGATCGTCGGACGGCGGCGGGAGCGAGGCCGGCTCCGCCAGGTGCAGGAGCGCCATCATCCTGGCGTGGTCCGCATTGGCGAGTTCCGCCAGCTTTCGGCGCTCCTCTGCGGTGGGCCACCCCGGGGGCGCCTGGGGCGACGGAGCGTCCGCCGCGGCGACGGGGGCCGTCCCGGCGGCGAGCGCGAGAACGCAGGCGAGCATCGCGCGCGCGCGGCTCACCGGGCCAGCGGCGAGACTGAGGGATCGCATGTTCAGGGGGCCGCGGAAGACCGGGCCGGCAGCGCCCCGCTCAGTTGGAGCGGTCGAGGAGCTTCTTTTTCTGCGCCTGGAACNNGCCCTTCTTGCGGAGGTCATCGAGCTTCACGAGCTCGGCGTAGAGCTCGTCGGTGTTCAGGTGCCGCTCGGCGACCGGCACCGCGACCTGCGCCGTGGCGACCGCAGGGTCGGGCGCGCCAGGGTTGACCGCCCTGAACACGATCTTTGCCGAGGTGTACCCCAAGCCGAAAAAGGGATCGCGGCCTGTCAGCGACACGACCCTCATCTCCTTGCCCTGGTCGGCGCAAAACTTTGTCGCGGCCTCCGTGGCGGCGGCCTTCAGCGGCTCGATTTCCCTGTGGAAGGCGTCCTTCGCCTCCTTGGTGATCGAGTAGGTGTTGTCACCGAGTGACACGACGCCGCCGTTCGATCCATCGCCAAGGGCATGACCGGCAATCGTGAGGCACAGGAAGGACGACGCGAGTATCCTGCCAAGGGGTATGGTTTTCACGGGGAAACGGTCACTGCGCGGCCGCCACAGGTCAAGATTTCGCTGTCCCCGGCGCCGGGCCGCCGGGGGATTTCCGGATCCCTTGCAATGCACGCCCAATTGGCCAATGAATCGGGGACCGCCCCGCCCGGCGGCGCACCCCATGCCGCGACCCAACGCCGCCTTCCTGATGCTCGCCTTGCTGCCCGGTCTGGCGGCGCTGCGGGGGGCAACCCCCGCGCCGGCGCTCTCCCCGGAGCAGCGCGACTTCATGGGATGGAAGTTCGGCATGTTCATCCATTTCAACCTCGCCACCTTCGCCGGCACCGACTGGGCGGGGGGGTACGAGGATCCCGGCCTCTTCGATCCGCGGAAGCTCGACTGCGGGCAGTGGGCCGACGCGGCCAAGGAGGCGGGAATGACCTACGCCGTCCTGACCGTGAAGCACACCGAGGGGATCGCCCTCTACGACAGCGCCCTGACGGGCCACGACATCACCCTCTTCCGGAACTTCCGGAATGGAAGGGGCGACATTGTCAGGGAATTCGTGGATGCGTGCCGCTCCCGCGGGCTCAAGGTCGGACTCTACTACTGCTTTCCCGGGGACTACTCGGATGTCGGGCACGGGAACGCCCCGCCGCCGAACATGCCCAACCTTCACGGCCTGCCGGCTGAGGCTGCGGGCGACTATGTGGGATTCATGAAGCGCCAGCTGGCCGAGATCCTGACGAACTACGGCGCGATCGACCTCCTGTGGATCGACCAGTATGCCAACCCGTACACGGCGGACAGGTGGCCGGAGATCCGGGCCTATCTGAAGTCGCTGCAGCCGCACTGCATCATCCTGGCGAACAACGCGCGGACCCTCGCGGATTCGGACGCCCTCAGCTACGAGTATCCCTGGAAATCGGAACTGCCGCCGCCAGGCAACGCGCTCCCGGCCGAAGTGTGCGACACGATCCAGTCGGGTGCCCGGTGGTTCTGGCGCGCGGCCATCCAGCCGGCCGACCTCCAGCCTGCCGCTGATCTCGCGGCGCGGGCGCGGGAGTGCAGTCAGCGCAACGCGAACTATCTCCTGGACGTCCCGCCGGACCGGGACGGGCTGATCTCGGGCCCTCAGCAGAGCCGGCTGCAGGAAGTCGGTGCGCTCCTTCGGGCCGGACCCGGCGTTGCGGCGTCACCCAAATGAAAGTCGGGCCCGGCGCCATGGCCCAAAATTCGTCGCGTAACAGGCGTTGGGTGAATCAGAAACAACCGATGCCTTCCTATTGCATGTGGCCAATCAGCGAAACCTATGTTAACTGTTTTCGTCAGGCTAAGTGCCAGCGAAATATCGCCACCCTGAATGGACCCAATCTGCTGAGATGGATGTCACAGTCCCCTACTCCCCCATGAAAATGCCTTCACGCCCCTCCTGGTTATAGCCGCAGTCCTCGCCGCCGGGTTCTGCTCGAAAGCTCATGCCAGCCTGTTCTCCGATAACTTTGAGATGCTGGTCGTCGCCGAGACGCCGAAGGACGCCGCGCCGCTGCAGGGCTCGGTCGCCTATGCCGCCATCGACGGCGGATACATTGAGGCCGGCGACCCGATCGTCGGCGACACTCCCCCGACTGCCGACCGCGTTCGCCAGGCGCTTTTTGACTCGCTGAGGGACCAGGGGTTCGTGGCCAACCGGGTCGCGCCCTCGGTGCTCCTGACCTACTACTGGGGCGTCCTGCGGGTCGACCATCGTGAGCTCCGCCTGACCTATGGCATCCAGAACAACCTGGGTGCGCGCATCAGGCTCGTGAGCACCCAGGACATGGGCTCCGAGGTGGAGAACCACATCCTCGGCCGCCAGTCGTCTAATGGCGCCAACTTGGACGTATCCTCGCCGGTGATCCTATCCGGCCCCCTGGAGACGATCGCCCAGGACGCGCGCATGCCGCGAATCTTCGTGGTCGTCACGGCCTACGACTATCCCGCCCTGGCCCAGAATCGCCAGGTGAAGCTCCTGTGGCGCGCGAAGATGAGCGCACCTGAGCGGAGCGGCGAGATGGACCAGGTGATCCCTTCCCTGATCGCCAAGGGCGCGCCCTACTTCGGGAAGAACTTCACGGAGGCTCACCTCGTGCAGGCGGTTCTGTCCAGCGCGGGCGCCACGCCAGAGGCGACTGCCCTGCGACCCGCCCCGCTGCAGAAGGTGGACAGCAATCTCCTACAGGCCCTGCTCTACCGTGAGCGGGTCCAGTACTCCGGTTCGGGCGCGGAATCGGTCAACTGAGGAACCATTGGCCATTGGCTTCGCGGCAAGCGGAGCCAATGGATCCCAGGGCTCAGATCGTCAGCTGGCCTAGCTTCAGGGCGGCCACGCCTTCCACTGGCTTTCCGCTTGCGAGGGCCGGCTTGAAACGGATCCTCGCCACGACGGCATTGATGTAGGGGTCCTCGGCCTTCCTCGTGCAGGCCGCGTCGAGGAATGTCCCGACGCCCATGCCCTCCTTCGTCACTTTGACATAGTACGTCTCCGTGTATTTTCCCTGTGCTATCTGGTTGGGAAGGTCCGCGGGCAGCTGGCCCATCGCCGGCACGGCGGGCAGCGTCTCCTTCTGGTGCGCCCCCTCGTACTCCATCTTGATGTACTCGAAGGCCTCGTCGCGCGTCAGCTCCACTCGGTTTTTCGCGACGTTGGTCGCGATTTCGACGCCCTTGTCGTAGATGTGGAGCTGGAAATCGATCACCTCATAGTCGAATGGGAAGCCCTCCTCCGAGAAGTGGACGTGGGAGATCTGCTTGTAAATCGGGTCGAGCGACTTCGCATAGACCATGTTCTGGACCATGCCGGGCCTGCTGTCCTTTCCGCGAAACCGGGTCATCGTGACGACATAGGGGTTGTGCAGGGGCTTCTCGGAGGAGATGTCGAATTCGATGTCCATGGCGTCATATCCCGCCGTCGCAAGCTTGTCGCCCGGCTCGTCGCCGTTCTCGGTCTGGCCGGCCGCGAGCTTCGCCGAGTTGGCGGCGATGTCGACGGTCAAGCCAAGGGTCCCGGTCGCGTTGGGGCCCCCGACCACGGTGCTCGCGATCGGCAGGCCGCCGCCGTTGATCCCCTTCGTGTGCGTGTTGGAGTACGCGAACTGGGCTGTCGTCTCCATGGCGTTGGCCGAGAACTGGTCATCCGCCCCGACAAAGACGCTTGCTCCGCCATAGGCCTTGCTCGAAGCCACATCGACCCGGGCCTGGGCGTTCCGCGCGACCGCCAGCAGGTCGGAGTTGATGGAGGCCGACTGGTTGAGGCCCTTTGTCAGGAGGACGTTGGGGTCGTTGGCGAAGGAGTAGGCTCGCAGCTTCCTCAGGCCGACGATGGTCGCTGAGGTCTCAGTCAGCTTGAGCGTCGGCGTTATCTTCAGGTTCAAGGGGGCCTGCTTCGCGGAGACGACCTTCTCCTTGCCGCCGATGTCGACCACCCAGGCGGAGCCGACCACGTCGCGGACGGCGTAGACATCCCTGTCCAGGTTGATGGCGATGTCGGCGCCCATGAAGAGCGTGTGCGTCTTCGTGGCGCCGACGACGACCTTCTCCATCGTCACCGGCTTCTCGTCCCGTACGTCGGCGGAAAGCCGGGGGGAACCGGCGAATAGTGTCACGGCCGGGAGCAGCAGTCGCACCCAGGGCGTTGTGATGGTTCGGAATGTTTTCATGGGGTTCGGCGTTTTCACCGAATGCTAGCCGTCCCTGACGACCATTGACTTCACGCGCACCAGGAAATCCTGGACCGCGTCGGTTCTCTCGATGCTGAGCGCCTTCTGGAGGTACTCCACGCTCTTGGCGTAGTGCTTGTTCTTGAGCTCGATGTTGGCCAGCTCGAGGCTGGCGACGTAAACGCTGCCCGGGACGGCGTAGGCCGCCTCGAAGGCGAGCGTCGCGCGGGGGACGTCATCCTCGGCCGCGTAGGCCCGACCGAGGCTGATGAGCGCCCGTCCGTTCAGCGGCGAAACCCTGAGGAGGCCGTCGAGCTCCTGCCGCTCCTCCGGCCATTTCTTCTCCGCCGCGAGCAGGTCGGCCCGGGTCTGGCGGATCTCGATCCCGGTCTCGTCGTCGGACGCCGACTTGACCCTGTCGAGGACCGCCTCGGCGTCCTGCAGCCGGTCGCCCGCGATCAGCACCTGGGCGTAGTGGAGGAGCTTGCGCTCCCCGATGTCGGGCGCCGAGGCGAGGATCTTCTGGTAGATGCCGGCCGCCTCGGGGATCATGCGCTGCTCCGCGTAGAGGTCCCCGAGGAGGGAGAGCGCCTCGGTGTTGGCCACGCCCGTTCCCGACGCGGTCTCCAGGACGACCGTTGCGTCAAGCTTGCGGTTCTCGGCGAGCAGGATGGTGGCGTACGCCATCCAGTACTGGCTGTCGGTGGGCTTCTCCTTGATGAGGTTCTTAACAAGCGACTCGGCCCGGGCGAACTGCTTGCCCTCGATGCAGATCGTCAGGAGCCCCTCCTTCCAGTCGGGGTCGGAGGGGTCGCCGCTCAGCGCCTGCATGTAGGCCATCTCGGCCGAGACGAGGTCGCCCTCCTTCTGCAGGCTGTACCCCAGCAGCCCGAACGTGGAGGAGTCGCGGTCCCCGAGCTCCACGGCCTTCGAGAAGCACGGGACCGCGTCGGAGTAGCGGCCGGTGGCGTAGTACATGACGCCAAGGTTCACCCAGGCGCGAAGGAACGTCGGGTAGCGGGTCACGGCGATCCGGTAGCTCGCCTCCGCCTTGTCATTCAGGTTGGCCGCGTAGTACGCGTTCCCGAGGATGAACTGGAACGCGGGGCTCGGCGGCTCCTTGTCCGAGGTCATCGCCTCGAGGAGCTTGACCGCGAACTCCGGGTTGGAGGCGAGCATGGTCACGACCTTCTGGTAGAGGGCGTACTCCTCCTCTGTCATCTCGGGCTCGCGCTCCTTCAGGAAGGAGTTCGACTCATTGACGATCCTGTGCGGATCGACCTTCGGCTGCGACGCGAGCGCGGAGCCGCCCAGGGCGTTCGCCAGGGAAAAAAGAAGGACGATCCTTGGGGTTTTCATCATATTTCAAATCGTGACGCGCCCTCGGTCCACTTGTACCAGATGAGCTGCTGGACCATGCACCGGACCTTCCTCCCCTTCCGCACGGCGGGGGTGAACTCCCACTCGTCGCGGACGCACTCGAGGACGATCTGGTCAAACTTGACGTTCCCGGAGGGCTTGAGCACCCGGATGCTCGTCACGGTTCCGGTAGTGTCGATGACGAGAAGAAGGGTCACCTTGAGCTGCTCGGCATCATCGCGGGCCCGCTTCGAGACCCTTGCGATCGTCTTCACGACGGCCTGGGGTACCTGGTCCACCTCGCTCTGCTGGTAGATGTGTGAGAACTCGCCCGAGATGTCCGCCCTCGGCTTCATGTCGGTCAGCAGCTGGTTGAACTGAACCGCGGCCCTCGGGGGAAGCTCGGTCGCGGGGATGATCTTGTCCAGGTCGGGGGGGACGACGGCGAGCTTCACCGTGCTCTCGGAGGCGGCTATGTCGATCCCTGTGAGCGGCGTGACCGAGTCCTGGGTCTCGGGGCGCTCCTCGGGCTTTGGGGGCGGCGGCTCCGTGATGGCTGAGACGACCCGCAGGTCCTCGATGTCGGAGGGGGGGGCGACCGGCCTCACGCTCTCGAACCGGGCGATGCCGAGGAAAAGGAAGAGTGTGAGGCCGCCCCCCAGCAGCAGGCACACGGCCTCCTCGCCAAGGTACTGGCCGACCGTGCGGGACTGCGGGATCTGCTGCGCGTGCGCCATGGCGGGATCCTAGGGAAGGCCGGCCCTCGCCGTGGCGAACTCAACGTGCTGGATGCCGGAGCGCTTGGCCTCCGAGTACACCTCCGCGAAGACGCCGAGGTTCGAGGAGCGGTCGCCGCGGATGATGAGCGAGGGAAAGCGCCCGATCGCGGCCTGCTTCACGACCGCGGCGACCTGGTCGGCGCGGATCTCCTGCCCGTCGAAATAGATCCTGTTGTCCGCCGAGATCGCGATCAGCAGCGAGGAGTGCTCGCCGCTCAGCGAGCCGCTGACGTCGGGCTTCTGCACCTCGATGCCGGGGTCGTTGATGAAGGCGCTGCTGATCATCAGGAAGATCACGAGCACCATGATGCAGTCCACCATCGGCACCATGTCGATGTGGGTGGCCTCGATGCGGTTGCGCCCGCTGTTCTTGCCGATCATAGCGACGCGTCGAGCCAGATGCTCCGTTCGATCTGGTTGAGCTTCTGCATGTATTTACGGAGGCTGCGGTTGGCGAAGTGCAGGATGAGGAGCGCCGGGATCGCGACGACAAGGCCCGACTCCGTCGCCACGAGGACCTCCGAGATGCCGCGCGCGAGCCCCTCCATGGTCTTCTCGGCCGAGCGGCCCGAGATGCTCTCGAAGGTCGTCACCATCCCGCTGACGGTGCCGAGGAGCCCGAGGAGCGGCGCCGCCGCGATCATGGCCCCCAAGGCCACCCTCTGCTGCCGGAAGGACTCATGGGCCTCCTCCCGCTCCCGCCTCAGCAGCGGCAGCTCCCGCTCCTGGGCGGAGCCCCGCACGTCATACTGCTTGCTCGCCCTGCGCAGAGAGAGGAGGAGCTTGAAGCACCGGGAATAGAGTACGACCGACAGGGTGAGGATGGCGATCATCACCGGCCCCCCGCGGTGGACGAGGTCTATGAGCGGCTTCATGCGGCGACGGGCTTCCCGGCGGCCTTGGCGGTGTCCGTCGCGGTCACGAACTCCAGCGCGTAGCGCTCGAGCATGGACAGGTTTCTCTGGATCCGGTGGGCGAGGAAGCCGTGCGCGATCAGGGTCGGGATGGCGACGACGAGACCGAGCTCCGTTGCGACCAGCACCTCCGAGATGCCGCTCGCCAGCTTCCCGGCGTTGCCCGTCCCGAAGACCGTGATTAGGGCGAATGTCTTCACCATGCCGACGACCGTGCCGAGGAGTCCCATCAGCGGGGATGCCGTCGCGATCACGGCGAGGAGCGAGAGCCGCCGCTCGAAGTGGAGGCGCTGCCTCAGGAGGACGGACTGGAGGTGCTCCTCCAGGAGCTCCTTGGGGCTACCGGCGTAACGCAGCCCGACCACGAAGAGCTCGCGGACAGGCGCCTTGAGCGACTTGACGGCCTGGTCGGCCTTGGCGCCCGCGCCCTCGGAGACGTTGAGGAGAAAGGCGTGCACGGCCTGGGGCGTGTCCACAGCGAGGTGGGCCAGGTCGCCGATCTTCTGCACTATCATGAGGAGCGACAGGGCGCCCACCGCGATGATGGCGTAGGCGACGAGCCCTCCCTTGTTGATGTGGTCCAGGACGGAGCCGGTCGTCTCCTTCAGCCGCAGCGCCTTCCCTCCGGAGGCGTCCGCGGCGATGGTGCCCGGCCGTCCCTGGAAAAACGCCGAGGCCTCGTCGGGCTTCCAAGAGGCCATGAGGTACGAGACGGGGTAGAGCGAGCCCGCGCGCGGCCGCACGGTCCCCGGCCCCCCGCCCTGCTCCGGCAGGAAGAACGTCTCGGGTCCCACGAACGCAAACGTGCCCTTGAAGACCTGGTTGTTGCCGTCGATGAGCGCGCTGCCCGCGGCCGAGTAGCCGCCGAGCTCGCGCCGGGTGCGCTCGAGCAGGAACTCCGCGATGTCCATCGACGCGTGGCCGTTCGGGCCCGACGTGTCGTCGAGCCTCTGCCCGAGGTCCTGGATGCGGTCGGTGAGGAACTGGCCCTCGCCGGGGGCGAGGCTCTCCTCAAACGCGGTGAGCCCGTCATGGGCCAGCGTGCTGATGTAGGTCGTGTTCTTTCGGACCGCGTCCAGGTCCGTCATCTCCTTGCGGTGCTGGTCGGCGTAGCCCTCCTGGCCGGCCTCGAGGCGGTCGATCTCGCTCTGGAGCGCGACGATGCGGTCCTCGGCGTCGCGCATGTCCTTCAGGAGGGGGGCCTTCTCGTCGTCTATCCGCTTTCGCGCGCCGTTGAGCTCGTCGGCGGCCTTCTGCAGCCGCTCGCCGTAGTCGGCCGTCGCGCGCTTCACAGCGTCGTCGAACGTCTCCTGGGCGCGCACCGTCGCGCCGAGGAGGATGAGGGAGGCCAGCGCCGTAAGGATTCGGGATCTCATGGCGGCTTATTTGGCTCCTTCCGCGCCGTGCTGGGCCAGTGTCGCCGGGACCGAGACGAAGTCCGGGTCGGCCTTGTCGTTGTAGATCGCGATCAGCCTCTCGAC
>PMSP01000323.1 GCA_003168315.1 Opitutaceae bacterium | reverse complement strand
CGCCGGCCAGTTCCGGCTCCATGTGCGCGCGCCGGACGGAACCCGGATAGAGGAAACCGAGCGCTACTTCACGCAGGTCGAGGACATCATCCGGCAGGTCATCCCCGCCTCCGAGCTTGAGACCATCATCGACAACATCGGGCTGCCGAACGGAAGCACGGGCCTCGCGTTCAGCGACACGGCGACCGTGGGCACGGCCGACGGCGAGATACTGGTGGCGCTCCATTCCGAGAAGCACCACTCGACCTGGGCCTACGTGAGGGAGATCCGGGCGCGCCTGAACCGGGAGATGCCAAACTGCACGTTCTTCACCCAGCCCTCGGATATCGTGGGCCAGATCCTTAACTTCGGGCTGCCGGCCCCGATCGACCTGCAGATCGCGGGCCAGGACAAGGACGGCAACTACGCCCTCATCCGGGAGCTGGCAGCCAGGGTCGCAAGGATTCCGGGGGCGGTGGACGTGCACGTGCACCAGGTGGTCAACGCGCCGGCCCTGGCGGTCAATGTCGACCGGACCCGCGCGGAGCAGCTGGGCCTCACCCAGACGAGCGTCGCCAACAACGTCCTGATCGCCCTCAGCGGCACGGCGCAGGTGGCGCCGAGCTACTGGCTGAGCCCGCAGGGCGTCCAGTACCTCGTGGCCGCGCAGGCGCCGCAGTACAGGATCGACTCCATCGAGGCCCTCAAGTCGCTTCCGATCGGCACAGTGGGGAGCGCGGCCACGCCCGAGATCCTGGGCAACGTGGCGACGGTCGAGCGGACCGTGAGCCAGCAGGTTGTCGGCCACTACAACGTGCAGCCGGTCTTCGACGTCTACGCGAACGTGGACGGGACCGACCTGGGCTCCGTGGCCACCGCCGTCAGGAAGCTCATCCCGGAATTCGAGAAGCGGCTCCCGCGCGGGAGCACGATCAAGCTGCGCGGCCAGGTGCAGAGCATGGACTCCTCGTTCCTGGGCCTCGGGATCGGCGTCGTCTTCGCGGTCCTCCTCGTGTACCTCCTGATGGTCGTCAACTTCCAGTCCTGGCTCGACCCCTTCATCATCATCATGGCCCTCCCCGGGGCGCTCTGCGGGGTCGTCTGGATGCTTTTCCTCACGGGGACGACCCTCAGCGTGCCGTCGCTCATGGGCGCCATCATGAGCGTCGGCGTGGCGACGGCCAATTCGATCCTCCTGATCACCTTTGCGAACGACCTCCGGCACCAGGGCCGGGACGCCCGCGCGGCGGCGCTTGAGGCCGGCCACACCCGGCTGCGCCCCGTGCTGATGACGGCCCTCGCCATGATCATCGGCATGCTCCCGATGTCGCTAGGGCTTGGCGAGGGCGGCGAGCAGAACGCGCCCCTCGGCCGCGCGGTCATCGGGGGCCTCCTTCTGGCCACTGTCGCCACGCTCCTCTTTGTGCCGGTCGTCTACGCCACCCTCAGGAAGAAGGCCGGCCACACCCCGGACGAGGAACTGGCCGAGGAGCTTCGCGAACCGGCCTGACCCGGCGGGTCGCCCATGCCAAATCCAGCCTAAACCCATCATGAAGCCAGCCCGAATCCTGATCATCCTCATTCCGCTAGCCCTGGCGGTGGTCTTCTTTGCCGGGATCCTTCCCAGGCTCCGGGCCACCGCCGCGCTGGGCAGCCGGGCTGCGGCCTCCGCCCGCCCGGTCGTCAACGTCGTGGTCGCCCGGCTGAGCTCGGCCAGGTCCGAGATCACGCTGCCGGCGGCCATCGAGGCGCTCCAGGACACCCCCATCTATGCCCGGACGACGGGCTACATCGCCAGCTGGAGCGCCGACATCGGGGACCGGGTGAAGGCCGGGCAGGTCCTGGCGGTCATCGACGGCCCCGATCTCGACCAGGAGCTGAACCAGGCCCGCGCCACCCTCGCCCAGGCGAAGGCGAACCTGGAGCTTGCGCGGATCAGCGCCGATCGCTGGAAGGACCTCGGCAAGCAGAACGCGGTGGCCCAGCAGGACGTCGACCAGAAGGTGGCCGACTACGCCGCAGGCCAGGCGGGCGTCACGGCGGCCCAGGCCGCGGTCGACCGCCTCTCGCAGCTCAAGGACTTCCAGCAGGTGACGGCCCCCTACGACGGCGTCGTTTCGGCCCGGAACGCCCAGGTGGGCGCGCTCATCAACGCCGGCGCCGGGATCGAGATCTTCCACATAGCCGAGACGGACATCCTGCGCGTCTTCGTGAGCGTTCCCCAGTCCTACGTGCGCTCGATCCGGAAGGGGCTCGGCGCCGACGTCCTTGTCCCCGAGTTCCCCGGCCGGGTGTTCCACGGGGAGGTCGCGCGCTTCTCAAGTTCGCTCGACAGCGCGTCGCGGACGCTCCTGACCGAGGTCAGGCTTGCGAACCCCAAGGGCGAGCTCTTCCCCGGGATGTTCGGCGAGGTCCGCTTCGCGTTCCAGGCCCCCCAGCCCGCCATCCTGCTTCCCTCGAACGCGGCGGTTATCGCCGCCGCCGGGACCCTCGTCGCGACCGTCGACGCCTCGGATCGCATCCACCTGGTGCCGGTCACGCTCGGGCGCGACTTCGGCTCGCAGATCGAGATCGTCGCCGGGCTCGAGCCCGGGACGCGGGTTGTCGCGAAGCCGAGCGACTCTCTGGTCGAGGGCCTTGAGGTGACCCCGGTCGAAACCGAGGACGCGAGAAAGCCGTGAGCGAGGCCCCTTCCCGCCTTCTCCGGGGCGTTGCCCTCGGCGCCGTCGCGCTCGCGGCCGGCTGCGCCGTCGGCCCTGACTACAGGCGTCCCGGCGTCCCGACGCCCGCGGCCTTTTCGGAGGCCGCGCCCTGGAAGGTGGCGCAGCCGAAGGACGCCCTCCCGAAGGCCGGGTGGTGGCGGGTGTTCAACGACCCCGTGCTCAACGGCCTCGAGTCGAGGGCGGTGGCGGCGAGCCCGACCCTGCGGGCCGCCCTCGCGCGCTACGACGAGGCGCTGGCGCAGGCGAGGGCCAGCCGGGCGCAGCTCTACCCCTCGCTCTCGCTCGACCCGAGCGCGTCGCGCAGCCTTTACTCCTCGAACCGGCAGACCGAGTTTCCGGCGACCCGCTTCGCCTACACGACCAACTCNNACTCATTCGACCTGCCGCTCGACCTCACCTATGAGGTGGACCTCTTCGGCGCCGCCCGACGCTCGATCGAGAGCGCCCGCGACCTCGCCGAGGCGCAGGGCGCCACCTACCAGAACGTGCTCCTGACGCTCGAGGCGGGCGTCGCCCAGAACTACTTCACGCTCCTGTCGCTGGATTCGCAGCGCGACCTCCTGACGCGCAACATCGCCCTCCTCCAGGACGCGCTGGACCTCGTCCAGAAGCTCAGGAAGGGCGGCGCCAACAGCGACCTCGACGTCTACCAGGCCGAGACCGAGCTCGAGACCGTCGAGAGCAGCGCCACAGCGACCGACCGCTCGATAGCCGAGCAGCAGCACGCCCTGGCCGTCCTTGTCGGGGAGAACCCCGAGGGCTTCCTGGTCGCGGCCGCGCCGCTCAACCCGCAGACGCCGGACATCCCGGTCGGGCTCCCGAGCGACCTCCTCGAGCGCAGGCCGGACGTGGCGGCCGCCGAGCGGACGCTCGCCTCCGCCAACGCGAGGATCGGGGTCGCCAAGGCCGCGTTCTTCCCGTCGATCGGGCTGACGGCGCTTGCCGGCGCGAACAGCAACGACCTGAACAACCTCCTCACCTGGAGCAGCCGCGAGTGGGCCGCGGGCCCGATGGTCACGGTCCCCCTCTTCAACGGGGGCGCCAACCTCGCGAACTACCGGCAGGCGAAGGCCGCCTACGACGAGGCGATTGCCGACTACCGGCAGCAGGTGCTGGTCGCATTCCAGGAGGTCGAGGACGGCCTCTCTGACCTGCGCCTCCTTGCCAGGCAGACCGATATCCTGACGAGCGCCGTCGCCTCCTCGGGCGGGGCGACAAGGCTTTCCATCGTGCGCTACAAGGCCGGCCTCGTGAGCTACATCGAGGTGATCGACAGCCAGCGCACGGAGCTGGAGAGCGAGCTCTCGCTCACCCAGGCGCGGGCGGACCGGCTGTCGGCGACCGTCCAGCTCGTTCGGGCGCTGGGCGGCGGCTGGTAGGCCGTCAGGGCCTGCGCTCGAGGGCCTCGATCCGGGCCCTGAGGGCCGCGATCTTTGCCTTCCTCTTGCCGCTGCCGGAGTCCGATTTGCAGGCGGCGACCGTGACGGCGCCGGCGCCGGCCCCGAGGAGCACCGGCACGAGGGGGAA
>PMSP01000142.1 GCA_003168315.1 Opitutaceae bacterium | reverse complement strand
CCGAACTGCTCGGCGATCACGAGCGGGGCGTGGTTGGGGAGCATGACGCCGCCCGAGCCCACCCGGATCGTGGAGGTCGCGGCGGCGACGTGCCCGATCACGACCGCCGTGGCCGCGCTCGCGATGCCCGGCATGCTGTGGTGCTCGGCCAGCCAGTAGCGGTGATAGCCCAGGCGCTCGGCGTGCCGCGCCAGGTCAAGGGTGCGCTGCAGCGACTGGGCGGCTGTGCCGCCCTGCACGATCGGAGCGAGGTCGAGCAGGGAGAACGGAACCATGGCAGACAACCTGCCCAAGAGCGCGCCAATTGCCAGCGCCTCGTGACTGCCCGTGAATGCCCAGTCCTGCGCGGGCGCGCGGGGCAAGGTGGCCCCACGGCTAGTGGTGACGGGTGAGGACCAGGAAAACCCCGACAAGAAAAAGGAGGAATCCGACCCCGATCCCTATGCCCACAAGGAAGGGTGTGCCCTGGATGCTCAGCCGAAACCGAGGAGCCTGAAGGCGGCTGCTCAACCCCGTCACATGGACGCGCCCGGGCTCGTCGAGGTCGGCCTGGAAGGCCTCCACGTCCTGGTAGCGATCCCCTGGTTTGCGGCGCATCGCCCGGAGCACGATTTCCTCCGCCTCGGGGGTTATGCTGGGATTGATCGAGCGCGGCGCAACCGGGTCGCCGGTGACGCGCATCTGGGCCGAGGCCCAGGGATCCTCGCACTTGAAGGGGATGACGCCCGTCAGCATCTGGAAGAGGATCACGCCCAGGCTGTAGATGTCCGTGCGCTGGTCGTTGCGCTTGTTGCGGACCTGCTCCGGCGCCATGTATTCGGGGGTGCCGAAGAGGGGAACGAAGCCGGCCAAAAGGCCGCTGCCCGATTCGATTTCCGCCGCGAGCCCGAAATCCATGAGGCAGAGCCTCTGGTCGCGGCAGATCATAATGTTGCCGGGCTTCAGGTCCCGGTGGATCATGCGACGGGAATGCATGTGGCCGAGCGCGTCGCAGACGACGCTCGCTATCCTAAGGGCGTCGCGCTCGGGGATCGGCCCCGTGCGGTGGATGACGGTCGCCAGCGTGCAGCCATCCAGCAGCTCGGTCACTATGTAGGGACGGCTCCTGGAGCCGTCCGACGGGATGAAGCGCAGGAGAAGCGGGTCGCTGAGGGCGGAGCCTATCCTCTCCTCGCGCTGAAAGCGGCCGTACGAAACCGGGTCGCTCTCCATCTTCAGGAGCGGCACCTTGACGGCGACCACCCCTCCCGTCGCCTTGTCGTCCGCCCGGTAGATTGTCGCCATGCCGCTGCGGCCGATGGCCTCCCGAAGGATGAACCTGCCGTCGAGCACGTGGCCGGAAGGGAGTTCCTCTTCGAGCGGCGGACCAGGATCCTCGCGGCCAGGCAGGTCCATGCAGCACGCGATCCCGGCCAGCGGGCGGGGGTCCCTTTGTTTTTCGGGCTCCAGGCTCCCGGGGCGGGCGAGCGCGCGGTCAAAGGCTGAGACTTCAGTCATCTTGGGCGGATACTAGGCTGGATCGGCCCGCGGGGTTAGTTAAATCGGACCGGGAAGGCATTAAGAATGCATAAAGGGGGGCCCGGCGAATTGTGAAAACTTGTGGTTCCCGTGCCGTCACGAGTGTGCTTCGATGGGCGGGACGAGAATGAGACTGGGGACCTCAGTGATCCTTGGGTTGGTCATTCCGGTCGCCCTCGCGACCGGCTGCTCCAAGGCGCCGACACTCGCCGCCAGCCCCGGGCCGGCGCCGGCCCACCATCACCATCCTCCCCACGGTGGCACCCCCGTGGTCCTGGGGGACGAGGACTACCACGTTGAGCTCGTCCTCGACGAGTCCACGGGCAAGCTGCAGGCCTTCGTCCTCGACGGGGAGATGGAGAACTTCGTGCGGTCCTCATCGCCGACGATCGTCGTCACCGCGACGGTCGACGGGACTCCCCGCGATGTGGCACTGGCAGCCGTGCCCAATCCCGAGACCGGCGAAACGGTCGGCGACACGTCGCTTTTCGAGGGCCAGGCGGACTGGCTCAAGACGACGCCCCGGTTTGACGCAGTGCTGAAGGGCGTCGTTGTCCGCGGGACGGCCTATGGCGACGTGAAGTTCAATTTCCCCAAGGGGAACGACAAGGGCTCCTGAGGCGCGCTACTTGGCCGAGATCTTCTCGGCGGGCACCTTCACGTTCGGGCAGGAGTCGACCCAGCTGCCGCGGGGCGCGGCCCACTCGGCCGCGTTCGCGATCACCCGCTGGACGACCTCGTTGTGATAGGTGGGATAGGTCTCATGCCCGGGCCTGAAGTAGAAGATGCTGCCGTTGCCGCGGCGCCAGCAGCAGCCGCTCCGGAACACCTCGCCGCCCTCGAACCAGGAGATGAACACCTGCTCCTCCGGCGCCGGGACCGCGAAGGGCTCGCCGTACATCTCCTCCATCGGGAGCTCGAAGCAGCGGTCGATCCCCCTTGCGATCGGGTGGCCGGGATTGCAGACCCAGAGGCGCTCGCGCTCGTCGGCTTCCCGCCAGGTGAGCGAGCACGTGGTGCCCATGAGCTGCCTGAAGATCTTCGAGTAGTGGCCGGAGTGCAGGACGATGAGCCCCATCCCCTCGAGCACCCGGGCCTGCACGCGCCGGACCACCTCGTCGCCCACGAGGTCGTGCGCCTTGTGCCCCCACCAGGTCAGCACGTCGGTCTCCGCCAGCCTTTCGGCGGTGAGCCCGTGCTCGGGCTCCTGGAGGGTCGCCGTCGCCACTCTTGCGGAGGGCAGGAACTTCCTCAGGCCCGAGGCGATCGCCGCGTGCATCCCGTCCGGATAGACCGATTTGACCTTGGCACTCGTGTGCTCATGGACATTTTCGCCCCATACAGTTATCCTAAGAGGAGTCATGGTGTGATTGCTGACTCCCATCTACCCCAACCCCCCGCCCGGATCAACCTTATGAAGACTCAACGCCCCTTTAGCGCAGTGCGTTTCGCCGGATCCCTGCTGGCCTTGGCCCTCGCCTCGTGCGCCGGCGCCGCGGACGCCCCCGGCGCCGACCTGGTCCTTGCCCCGCTCTTCGGCGACCATGCGGTCCTCCAGCGGGACAAGCCCGTCCCCGTGTGGGGCCGGGCCGGGGCGAATGACCCCGTCTCCGTCACGTTCCACGGCCAGACGGCGCACGCCGTCGCAGGGCCCGACGGCCGCTGGACCGCCAGCATCGGGCCGTTCGAGGCGAGCGCCGAGCCGGGCGACCTCGTCGTCGCCGGCCGCACCACCCTCACGCTCCACGACGTCGTCGTGGGCGAGGTCTGGCTCTGCTCGGGGCAGTCCAACATGGAGTTCATGGTCGACGACGGCGGCTCGACGTACCGGGTCGACCACGCCGAGGCCGAGCTTGCGTCCGCCGACCGCCCCATGATCCGCCAGCTCAAGGTTGAACAGACGGTCTCAGCCACCCGCGCGGACACGGTCAAGACGAGCGGCTGGATCGCCGCCACGCCGGACACGGTCGGCAAGTTCACCGCGGTCGGCTACTTCTTCGCCCGCGACATCCAGGCGGCGCTCGGGGTCCCGGTGGGAATAATCGACAGCCCATGGGGAGGCACACAGGTCGAGTCCTGGATGGACGATGCCGCGCGCGCCTCGACGTCGGTCTCCGCCGACCTCGACGCCCGGTGGAAGAAGGCGATGAGCGAGTGGCCGCCGGAGCGGATCGCCAAGTACCCCGCCGAGATGGCCGCCTTCCGGAAGGCCGAGGAGGACTCGAGGATCCACCACACGAAGAACCTCCTGCACTGGCCCCAGCCTCCCGCGACGAACGACTCGCCCGCCCTTCCCGGCGGGCTCTTCAACGCCATGATCGCCCCCCTGGAGCCGGCGGCGATCCGCGGAGTACTCTGGTACCAGGGCGAGGCCAACGCCGGGCGGCCCTCCGAGTATGCGGAGCTCTTCGGGACGATGATCCGCTCGTGGCGGCAGGGGTTCGGCCAGGGCGACCTGCCGTTCTATTTCGTCCAGCTCGCGAACTTTGGCAACGAGTATGAGATGCTCAACCGCGACTGGGCCCGCCTGCGCGAGGCGCAGGCGAAGGTCCTCGATCTGCCCAACACGGGCATGGCGGTCACGGTGGACATCGGCGACGCGCACAACATTCATCCACGGAACAAGCAGGAGGTCGGCCGGCGCCTCGCCCTGATCGCGAGGGCCAGGGTGTACGGGATCCCGCCGGAGGTGTCCGGGCCCGTCTTCGCGAGCGCGACCCCGGAGGGGAAGCAGATACGCGTCCGCTTCACGCACGCGGGGACCGAGCTCGTGGCGCATGGCGGCGCCGTGACGTCCCTCGAGGTGGCCGGCCCTGACAAGGTGTTCTATCCCGCAGCCTCGGTCATCGAGGCCGACACGCTCCTAGCGTCCTCCCCCGACGTCGCCGATCCCGTAGCCGTCCGCTACGCGTGGACGAATGCCCCGGCTGCGAACCTGTTCGCAGACACGGGGCTCCCGGCAGTCCCGTTCCGCTCGGACAACTGGTAAAAAGGAGACCCGCGCCCCGTGGCGCGAGTCTCCGAGTTAGGCTAAGCCGCCATCAGCGGCAGCAGGGACAGCCCGCGGGGGAGCTGCAATGGTCGCAGCACGCGCGGGCCGTGCAGCAGTCCTGCGCCTTCGCAGAAGGCACGGGCGCCTTTGTCGCTGAGTACCCGGCTCCCGCGGCCACAAGGGCCAGGGTCGCCAGGACTATGTGTAACTTTTTCATTATGATTCCTAATTCTTGTTTTGTTGTGAGTTTGACTGACCGGTCTAGCAGCCCCTCACGCGCGGCGGCGGAAGAGGAGGCGGGTATGTCAGCCTTCCTGCCCGCCAATCCCTTTCGCCGAGAGTCCCCACGGAACCATTGCCAATCCAAAATGCATCCGGGCCCGTCAGTGCGGAGGCGAAGCAGTAGGAGCAGTGGGCGCACGATGCGCATGGCATAGGCGCCGGATCGCTCCTGCCCGCCGACTTGTGCGAGCAGCCTCCGCAGCAATGTCGCCCTTCGCGACCCCGCGGAATATCCTGGTAGCAAAAGCCTCCCGTCGCGCTGAAGGCGAAGCATGCGAGGAGGAGAAGTGTGAGACGCTTCCTCAACCGTCCCATGCTGCACATTCTTGGGGGGAAAATCCAGCGGGCATTTCGTGGCCGAAGCCACTTTTCCTGGCGGCCCGCTTGAACTTATGCGAGTCCTGGCCTAATTGGTCTGCGATGGATCCATTCAACCGGGGCAGGCACTCTGTCGTCCTTTTCGGCTGCGCATTGGCAATCGGGCTCGCGGCGGGCTGCGAAAAGGCGCCCGTCGCGGCCCCGCCTCCACCGGACGTCCAGGTCGTGAACGTGGGCCAGAAGGATGTCCCGGTCGTCCGCGAGTGGGTCGGAGCGCTCGACGGCTCCGTCAACGCCCTGATCCGCGCGCAGGTCACCGGGTACCTGGTGAAGCAGGACTACCAGGAGGGTGCCGCCGTGAAGCAGGGCGACATCCTCTTCGAGATCGACCCGAGGCCGCTTGAGGCCTCAAAGGCGCAGGCCCAGGCCATGCTCGGTCAGGCCCAGGCGAACCTCGACAAGGCGAATCTCGACGTCGAACGCTACACCCCCCTCGCCCGCGACAAGGCGGTCAGCCAGGAGGAGCTCGACGACGCCGTGCAGAGCAGCCTCGCGGCCAAGGCGCAGGTCGCCGCGGCGCAGGCGGCCCTCGACGAGGCCAAGCTCATGCTCAACTACGCCCACGTCGTCTCCCCGATCGACGGGATCGCCGGGCTTGTCCGGGCCCAGATCGGCGACCTGGTCGGCCCGGCCACGGGGATCCTGACGACCGTGTCCGACGTCGACCCGATCAAGGCCTACTTCCCGATAAGCGAGCAGGCCTACCTCGGGTTCAGGGACCGCTCCCCGGGCGCAAAGGGCATCCTGGCGGGCGTCAAATTCGACCTGATCCTCTCCGACGGCTCGCTCTACCCCAGGAAGGGCACGTTCTTCGCGATCGACAGCCAGGTGGACGCCAACACGGGGACGCTGCGGGTCGTGGCTGAGTTTCCCAACCCGGACGGGCTCCTGCGCGCCGGCCAATATGCGAAGGTCCGCGCGGTCGTCAGCGTGCGCAAGGGCGCGCTCGTCGTCCCGCAGCGAGCGCTGACCGAGCTCCAGGGCGCGTACCAGGTCGCCACCGTGGACTCCACGGACCACGCGCACATCCTCACGGTCAAGCCGGGCGACCAGGTCGGGTCCGAGGTCGTCGTCGAGTCGGGGCTTAATCCCGGCGACCGGATCGTTGCGGACGGGATCCAGAAGATCACCGAGGGCCTCGCGGTGAACCCGGTTCCGTTCGCGCCCCAGGCGGCCGCCAAGTAGCCCCGCCGTGTCGAAGTTTTTCATCAACCGGCCAATTGTCGCGATCGTCATCGCCATCCTGACTGTGATCGTGGGCGCGGTGGTAATCGTCAGCCTGCCCATTGCGCAGTTCCCTGCCATCGCGCCGCCGGAGATCCAGATCTCTGCAATATACGTTGGCGCGGACGCTCAGACCATCGAGCAATCGGTGGCGACGCCCATCGAAGAGCAGATGAGCGGCGTCGACAACATGAACTACATGTACTCGATCAACGGCAGCGACGGATCGCTGCGGCTGACGGCGAACTTCGACGTGGCGACGGACCCCAACACGGACCTGATCCTCACCCAGATGCGGGTGACCCAGGCCAGCCCGCAGCTCCCGGCCGACGTGGCGGCCTTCGGCGTCACGGTGCAGAAGCAGCTGACGGCGCCCCTCATGCTGGTCGGCCTCTATTCGCCGACCGACTCGTACGACAGCACCTTCCTGGCGAACTACGCCTACATCAACATCAACGACCAGCTGACGCGCGTGCCGGGCATCGCGAGCGCGACCGTCTTCGGGGCGGGACAGTACGCGATGCGGTACTGGGTCAAGCCGGACCAGCTGGCGAAGCTCAACATCACGGTCTCCGAGGTCATCCAGGCGATCCAGAGCCAGAACACCGTCAACCCCGCCGGCACCATCGGCGGCGAGCCCTCGCCCAAGGGCCAGGACTTCACGTATTCGGTCCGCGCGCAGGGGCGCCTCACGTCACCCGAGGAGTTCGGGGCCATCGTGATCCGCGCCAATCCCGACGGCTCGATCGTCCGCCTGCGCGACGTCGCCCGCGTCGAGCTCGGCGCCCAGGTCTACAACGTCATGGGGCGCCTGAACGGGAAGCCGTCGGCCATCATTGCCATCTACCAGCTGCCGGGCTCGAACGCGCTCGACTGCGCCAACGGCGTCAAGAAGGCGATGGCCCGCATAAAGGAGCGGTTTCCCTCCGGCCTCGACTACCAGGTGGCGCTCGACACGACGCAGTCCGTCTCCGAGGGCATGCGCGAGATATCGAACACGCTCTGGCAGGCGCTGCTGCTCGTGATCCTGGTCGTCTTCGTGTTCCTCCAGGGCTGGCGCCCCACCCTCATCCCGCTCCTCGCCGTCCCCGTCTCTCTGATCGGCACGTTCATGCTGTTTCCCGTCTTCGGGTTCTCCGTGAACACGCTTTCCCTGTTCGGGCTCGTGCTGGCCATCGGCCTTGTCGTCGACGACGCGATCGTGGTCGTCGAGGCGGTCGAGCACCACATCGAGGAGGGCATGACGCCGCGGGACGCGACCTTCAAGGCGATGGAGGAGGTCTCGGGGCCCGTCGTCGCAATCGCGGTCATCCTGGCCGCCGTGTTCGTCCCGACGGCGTTCATCCCCGGGATCACCGGCCGCCTCTACCAGCAGTTCGCGCTCACGATCGCGATCTCGGTCATGATCTCGGCCTTCAACGCCCTCTCGCTCAGCCCCGCCCTCTGCGCCATGCTGCTGCGGCCAAAGGGAAAGGGCGCCTCCGCCGGGCCGCTCGGCCGGTTCTATGCATGGTTCAACCGGGGCTTCGGACATGTCCAGGCCGGCTACGTCGGCTTCTCGCGCCACCTGATCAAGAGGAGCGTGCTAAGCTTCATCGCGCTCGGGTGCTTCGCCGCCGCGGCGTTCTTCATCGGCAGGAGGCTCCCGACTGCCTTCCTGCCCGAGGAGGACCAGGGCTATGTCTATGTGAGCCTCCAGCTCCCCAACGCCTCGTCGCTCCAGCGCACGAGCGAGGTCGCCAGGAAGGTCGAGGACATCGTGATGCACACGCCCGGCGTCAAGACCTGCACGTCGGTGATCGGGTTCTCCCTCCTCAGCACGGTCTACAACACCTACAGCGGGTTCTTCTTCGTCAACTTCAAGCCGTGGTCGGAGCGGACCAGGCCGGACGAGAGCTACGCGGCCATAAAGGCCCACCTCAACCGCGAGCTGGTCAAGATCCCGGAGGCCAGGTCGTTCGCCTTTTCCCCGCCGTCGATCCCCGGCGTCGGCACCGCCGGCGGATTCACGTTCGTCCTGGAGGACCGCGCAGGCAAGGACGTCGCGTTCCTCGCGGACAACCTGAACAAGTTCATGGCCGCGGCCCGTGCCCGGAAGGAGCTGAGCGGCATCTCGACGACGTTCCTCCCGTCGGTCCCGCAGGTCTTCGTCAAGGTCGACCGCGACAAGGTCCTAAAGCAGGGGGTGGTGCTGGCCGACGTCTACAGGACGCTCCAGTGCTACATGGGCGGAATATTCGTCAACTACTTCAACCGCTTCGGGCGCCAGTGGCAGGTGTACGTCGAGGCGGAGGGCGAGTACAGGGACAGCGCCGACAAGCTCGGGAGCTACTACGTGCGCAACCGCGACGGCGCGATGGTGCCGCTCTCGGCCCTGACGACCGTAGAGAACCGCCTCGGGCCCGAGTTCACGATGAGGTACAACCTCTACCGGAGCGCGCAGATAAACGGCGCGGCCGCGCCGGGGTACAGCGCGAACCAGGCGAACCAGGCGCTTGAGGACGTCTTCGCGAAGACCATGCCGCGGGAGATGGGCTTCGACTACATCGGCATGTCCTATCAGGAGAAGCGGGCCCAGGAGGGCATCCCGCCCGCCGCGATCTTCGGCCTGTCGCTCGTGTTCGTGTTCCTGATCCTGGCCGCCCTATATGAGAGCTGGTCCCTGCCCTTCAGCGTCCTCCTGGGGGTTCCCGTCGCCGTCTTCGGCGCCTACATCACGCTCTTCGCGCGCCAGATGGAGAACAACGTCTTCGCGCAGATCGGGCTCATCATGCTGATCGGGCTCTCGGCGAAGAACGCCATCCTGATAGTCGAGTTCGCGCGGACCCGCTACGAGAACGGGGTCCCGCTCCTCGACGCGGCGCTCGAGGGGGCCAAGATCCGCCTGAGGCCGATCCTGATGACCTCGTTCGCGTTCATCCTGGGCTGCGTGCCGCTCTGGCTCGCGAGCGGCTCCGGCGCGGTCGCGCGCCGGGTCATGGGGACGACCGTCATCGGGGGCATGTTCGCGGCGAGCGCGATCGCCATATTCCTCATCCCGGTCACGTTCTATGTGATCGAGATGTGGGCGACCAAGGGC
>PMSP01000152.1 GCA_003168315.1 Opitutaceae bacterium | reverse complement strand
GGTAGTCGCTCGGGCAGAGGCGCGAGATGAGCATGGCCCCCCCAGCGAAGCGGGCCGCCAGCCTCGCGTCGCCGAGGAGGTCCTCCAGCGTGAACTTCGCCCCCTTGACGTAGAAGCCCTGCGCCCGGCCGACGTCGGGAAAGGCGAGGTGGCGGCCGTCGGCCGGGAAGACCGCGACGCCCGGCCCCTGCGCCACCGGCCGGCTCTCGGGCTTCAGGGCACGGTGGAAGAACTCGTTGAACGTGCGGAAGTCGAACGGCGACTTCACGAACTCCTTCGGATCCACCCCGTAGTCCACTATGAAGGGGATGATGCGCAGCGCGCTCTCCGGCCTGTTCATCTTCCAGCCGTAGTAGGCCGAGAAGAACCGCCTCCGGGCGAAGAGCCAGACGGCGAACCGGCCGACCGGGTTTTCATACGCGAGCCGCAGCCAGCGCTCGCCGAAGACCTTTTCGGTCTTCGTCGCCCGATCGTAGCGGTCGTAGTATCGGATGGGTTCGGCGGACAAAGGGCAGTTGAGGTTTTCCGATTTTTCGCAGATTTTGGTGCTTCGCCATGGAAAACTTCACCTATTTCAATCCCACCCGCATCCACTTCGGCCGCGGCCAGATCGCGGCCATCGAGAAGGAGCTGCCCGAGAAGTCCAGGGTGCTCCTCCTGACCGGCGGCGGGAGCATCCGTTCGAACGGAGTCCACCAGCAGGTCATGAAGGCGCTTGGCGGGCGCACCGCCTTCGAGTTCGCCGGCGTGGAGGCGAACCCCGATTACGACACGCTGATGAAGGCGGTCGAGATCTGCCGCCGCGAGAGGATAGACTGGGTGCTGGCGGTGGGCGGCGGCTCCGTCCTCGACGGGGCGAAGTTCGTCGCGGCGGCCGTGCCCTATCCGGGCGACCCGTGGGAGATCCTCGTGACAGGAGGCGGCAAGCTCCAGTCGGCCCTCCCGATCGGCGCCGTCCTCACCCTCCCCGGCACGGGCTCGGAAGCCAACGGCGCCTCGGTCATCAGCCGCCGCTCCATCAGGGAGAAGCTGGCGTTCATCCATCCCCTGGTCTTCCCGAGGTTCTCGGTCCTCGACCCGGAGACCACCTTCACGCTGCCCGAGAGGCAGATCTCGAACGGCGTCGCGGACGCGTTCACCCATGTCATCGAGCAGTACCTCACCTACCCGGCCCATGCCGCCATCCAGGACCGCTTCGCCGAGTCGGTCATGCGTGTCCTGATCGACGAGGGCCCCCGGTCCATCAAGAACCCGACGGACTACGACGCGCGCGCGAACGTGGTCTGGGCGGCGACCTGGGCCCTGAACGGCGCCATCGGGGCCGGCGTTCCCCAGGACTGGGCGAGCCACATGATCGGCCACGAATTGACCGCCCTCCATGGGATCGACCATGCCCGCACGCTCGCCGTCGTGCTCCCCAGCCTCCTCAGCGTCCAGCGGACGACCAAGGGCGCCAAGCTGATCCAGTACGGGGAGCGCGTGTGGGGCATCCGCGAGGGATCCGACAGCGAGCGGATCGACGGAGCCATCGAGAGGACCCGCGGCTTCTACGAGTCCCTCGGGCTCCGCACCCGCCTCTCCGACTACGACGTGAAGGCCGCGGTCGCCTCCGAGGTGGCCGGCAGGCTCAGGGCGCGCGGCGTCCTCACGCTCGGCGAGCGGGCCGACATCACGCCCGAGGTCGTCGAGAGGATCCTCAGGCAGGCGGCATAGCCGCCCTACTGGGACGGGTTGGCGACCGGCGTCGCCGTCGATGCCAGGTCCCAGAAGGCGTGGCGCGGCCGGTGGACCTCCGGCGCCGCGTGGACGGCCAGGTCCAGGTGCATGACCGGGTAGTTGTCCTTCGCCAGGTACCTCGGCCATTCCGGGACGCCCCTGCCGTTCGGGCTCCCGGTCTTCGCGAAGTTCGTCCAGTAGGTCTCCATCGTCTCCGAGAGCTTCCAGTCGCCCGGCTCGAAGGTGACGTTCCTGTGCGAGCCCAGCGCCCCGAAGACATAGGGGATCTCGCTCGCGTGGGTGGCGCCGATGTCGGCTCCCGTCGCCGGGGAGCCGTTCACCATCGTCCCGGGCGCCACGGGAACCGCGCGGTCGAAGGAGTACCTGTAGACCGGGACGCCCGTCCTCAGCTGCATCTCGATCCAGTTCCAGGTCGAGGCGACAATGAACCGGTCGCCGGCGAGGTCGCCCGCCGACCGCACGGCCTCGGCGTCCGTGTCGGACGGGTAGAGCCTCAGCACCTGGTCGGCGAGGTCGCCGTATTCCGCGCGGATCGACGCCGCGAAGCTCTGCGCCGTCGGCCGCTTGCTCCCGAACACGGCGGAGGCCCTGGACTCGTCCGCGTTCCATCCGGCGAGGAGCGGGACGCGGGCCTGCCCGCCCTCGGAGTAGATGGCGTAGACGGTCTGCGTCAGGACGTACCCGTCGACCGCGACCTGGGTCTTGAAGAGCTTGTCGCCAATCGCGGACCTGAGCACATCGCCCGAGGATCTCGCGCGGAGGTCGGCGATCGACTTCGCCTTCATCGCATCCGCGAACT
>PMSP01000357.1 GCA_003168315.1 Opitutaceae bacterium | reverse complement strand
CGAGCTGAAGCTCATCAAGGAGAAGTACAAGGACAACCCGCAGAAGCTCCAGGCGGCGACGATGGAGCTCTATAAGAAGCACAAGATCAACCCGGTGGCCGGGTGCCTCCCGCTGCTGCTGACGCTCCCCTTCTTCTGGGGATTCTTCACCATGCTGAGGACCGCCGCCGAGCTCAGGTTCGCGCCGTTCCTCTGGGCCCACGACCTCTCGGCTCCGGACACGGTCGCGATCCTCGCGCTGCCCGTCCTCGGCGCCCTGAACGTGAACGTGTTCCCGCTCCTCCTCGGCGTCGTCAACTTCTTCCAGATGCGCGTGACCCCGCAGCCTGCGGTCGACAACGCGCAGATGAAGATGATGAAGTTCATGCCGGTCATGTTCGTCCTCTTCTACTACAACTGGTCCTGCGCCCTCGCGCTCTACTCGACCGTGAACGGCCTGTTCACGATCTGCCAGCAGCTGGTCGTCAACCGGTCCCCGGACACGGGCGATCCCGTTCCCGTGCGGACCGGCAAGCCGGTGAAGAACGTCACCCCCCGCAAGGGCTGAGCCGGAACCCCCGTCATGGCCGGCCACAGCAAGTGGGCGAAGGTCAAGCGCACCAAGGGGGTCCTCGATGTCCGCCGCGGGAAGGTGTTCAGCCGGATATCGCGCGAGATAACGATCTCGGCCAAGTCAGGCGGCGGCGACCCGGCGATGAACCCGCGCCTGCGGACGCTCCTCCTCAAGGCCCGCGACGCGAACATGCCGGCCGACAACATCGAGCGCGCCATCAGGAAGGGCACCGGCGACCTCCCCGGGGTCGCGTTCGAGGAGCTCACCTACGAGGGCTACGGCCCGGGGAGCGTGGCGACGATCGTGAAGGTGACGACCGACAACAAGAACCGCGCGGCCGCCGACGTCCGCGCCGTCTTCACGCGCTTCGGCGGCCGCCTCGCCGGCGCCGTGGCGTTCCAGTTCCTGCACGCGGGCCAGTTCCTCGTCTCGAGGGAGGGGACGACCGAGGACGCCCTCATGGAGGCGGCGCTCGAGGCGGGCGCCGACGACGTCATCACGACACCCGAGGGATTCGAGGTCCGCTGCGGCGTCCACGCGTTCGACCGAGTGTCCCACGCGCTGGAGCAGAGGGGCATCAGGACCGAGAACGCGGAGATAGCCTATATTCCCAGGGTAACGGTGCCGGTGACGGACATCGAGGTCGCCCGTTCGACGGCCAGGTTCCATGAGGCGCTCGAGGAGCTGGACGACGTTCAGGAGGTTTTCTCAAACGAGGAGATGGACGACGCCGTCAGCGCCGCGGCCCACGGCTGACCGCCCCGCCGTGGGCGTCATAAAGGCTCCGTCGCCTTGCTTCGCAGCGGCCGCCTTGTTGAATACCCCGCACGATGGCTGACGACGCCCAGGCCCCGGACGCGCCCGCGCCCACTCCCCGGCACCTCGCCGGGGACGATGTCGGCATTGTCCACGCGCGGGACTTCACCCACCCCGGGACGTTCGCGTTCAAGAGCGGCCAGGCGATCGAGGGATTCACGCTCCGCTACGAGACCTACGGCGTCCTGAACGCCACGCGCGACAACGCGGTCCTCATCTGCCACGCGCTGAGCGGCGACCACCACTGCGCGGGCTGGCACTCGGAGTCGGACGGCAAGCCCGGATGGTGGAACAACCTGATCGGGCCGGGCAAGGCGGTCGACACGCGCCGCTTCTTCGTCGTGTGCGCAAACGTCCTCGGCGGCTGCCAGGGCTCGACGGGGCCGAGCTCCGCCGACCCGGCGACCGGCCGCGCCTACGGGACCCACTTCCCGTTCGTGACGATCCGGGACATGGTGAACGCCCAGAAGCTCCTCCTGGACCACCTGGGGGTCTCCGAGCTCCACGCGGTCATGGGCGGGTCGATGGGCGGGATGACCGCGATGCTGTTCGCGATCGAGTACCCGCAGTTCACGAGGCGCCAGATCATCATGGCGTCGACGGCCAACGAGAGCGCGCAGGCGATCGCGTTCAACGAGGTCGGCCGCCAGGCGATCATGCAGGACCCGGCGTGGAACAACGGCGACTATCCCCGCGACGGCGGCCCCCGCGTCGGCCTCGCGATCGCGCGCATGATGGCCCACATCACCTACCTCTCCGACGCCGGGATGGACCGCAAGTTCGGCAGGCGCAAGCGGGAGACCGCGGGAGGCGAGGCCTACACCTTCGACGCCCAGTTCGAGGTGGAGAGCTACCTGCGCCACCAGGGGCAGAGCTTCATCAACAGGTTCGACGCCAACTCCTACCTCTACATCACCCGGGCGATAGACCAGTTCGACCCCGCCCGGGCCTGCGGCTCGCTCGAGCAGGCCTTCGCCCCGATCAGGGCGGAGTCGCTCGTGGTCGGCTTCACGAGCGACTGGCTGTTCCCGCCCGAGCAGAACAGGGCGATCGCGCTCGCCCTCCTGCGCGCCGGCAAGCGCGCGAGCTATGCCGAGCTCTCGACCGACCTCGGCCACGACTCGTTCCTGCTCGAGAGCCCGGACCTCTACACCCTGATCAGCGGATTCCTCGAGAGGTCGGAGACGTACGTCTTCGACTTCGCAATCTGAGCCGCCCCCGCGATGAGCAGACTCCTCCAGAAGCGCACGGTTGACATGCAGGTGATCGGGGAATGGGTCGAGCCCAACTCGCGCGTGCTCGACCTCGGCTGCGGCGCGGGACGGCACGCGTTCGAGGCGCTGCGCCGCGGCGCGTCCGTGGTGGCGCTGGACGCGGACGAGGGCGAGTTGCGCGGGGTGGCGGACATGGTGGCGGCGATGGCCGCGGCCGGGGAGGTCCCGGCGGGTGCCGACGCCCGGACCGTGCGTGGCGACGCGACCCGGATGCCGTTCCCCGACGGCGCGTTCGACCGGGTGATCGCGCTGGGACTGTAGGTCAGGCAACCGGACGACCGGCGGGCGCTGCGGGAGATCGCGCGGGTCCTGCGGCCGGGCGGGCAGGTGGCGGTGACGGTGCCCGCGTGGCTTCCGGAACGGATCTGCTGGCGGCTGTCCGACGACTACCACAACGTCCCCGGGGGGCACGTGCGCATTTACACCCGCCCCGAGCTGGAGGTGAAGCTCCGGGCGGCAGGCCTGGCGGTGGGCGGCCACCACCACGCGCACGGGCTGCACTCGCCGTACTGGTGG
>PMSP01000391.1 GCA_003168315.1 Opitutaceae bacterium | reverse complement strand
ACCTCCTCGAGAACGCCCGCAAGTACAACCACACGGGCGGCCGGGTGCGGGTGTCCGCGGCGGCGCAGGGGGACTGGGCGGTGGTCGTCATAGGAAACACCGGGCCGGCCATCCCGCAATCCTCGCAGGGCCACATTTTCGAGCGCTTCCACCGGGGCGCCGTCGGTGAGAACGTCCCCGGCCACGGCATCGGCCTCAACCTCGCCCGCGAGCTGGCGCGGCTCCACGGAGGTGACATCCGGCTCTCCCGCTCCGATGAGGCGTGGACGGAGTTCGAGCTGCGCTTCCGTGCGGAGGGCGCGGGGGCGACCCTGCCCCTATGAGCCGCGCGCGCCCCAGCCGGCTGGGCATGCTCCTCGGGGCGCTCGGCGCCGCGGCGTTCCTCGTCCTCGCGCGGGCAGCGCCTGCCCAGGAGGACCTCCTCGACCGCGTCGACGACCAGCTCTCCTTCAGCGGCTGGGACGAGTCGGTCCGCGTCCGGCTGAGCGGCACGCTCGACCTGGAGGGCTACTACGTGAGCCAGCCCGACTCCGGCCTCATCTTCCAGGACGGCCACGCGTTCTTCAACCCGCGCCTGAGCGTTTTCCTGGACGCCCAGATCGGCCGGCACGTCTACGCCTTCGTCCAGTCGCGCGCGGACAACGGGTTTGATCCAGGCGAGCCGGGCTCCAGGGTGCGGCTCGACGAGTACGTGCTTCGCCTGACCCCGCTCGACAACGGCAGCCTCAATTTCCAGGTGGGGAAGTTCGCGACGGTCGTCGGGAACTGGGCGCTGAGGCACGGCTCCTGGGACAACCCATTCATCACGGCTCCGCTGCCCTACGAGAACCTGACCGGCATCTGGGACACGACCGGCGCGCGGACCGTCCCGGAGGTGCTGGCGTGGTCCGGCCTGATCCCGAAGCCTGACCAGGGGGGCGGGTTCCTCGACCAGTACCGAAACGTCCCGGTGATCTGGGGCCCGAGCTATGCGACGGGAGCGTCGGTGTTCGGGCAGGTGGGGAGCGTGGAATACGCCTTCGAGGTGAAGAATACGTCGCTCTCGTCGCGCCCCGAGACCTGGGCGCCGACCGAGACGCAGTGGCAGAACCCGACCGTAAGCGGGCGGCTGGGCTACATCCCGGACGAGATGTGGGCCTTCGGGTTCTCGGCCAGCGTGGGGCCCTACCTCCAGCCCGAGGCGGCGCCCACGCTTCCACCCGGCGTGGACCTGGACCGGTACCTCGAGGTCGTCCTGGGCCAGGACGCGAGCTTCGCGTGGCACCACGTGCAGGTCTGGGCGGAGATCTACGAGGCGCAGTTTGAGATCCCCGGCGTCGGCAACGCCGGAACGCAGGCCTACTACGTCGAGGCGAAGTACAAGTTCACGCCGCAGTTCTTCGGAGCCCTGCGCTGGAACCAGCAGTTCTTCTCGCCGCTCGGAACCGGCCCCGGGGCGGGCGTCCCCTGGAGCCGCGACGTCTCGCGGATCGACCTCGGCCCGGGCTACCGGTTCACGGCCCACACGCAGCTCAAGGTGCAGTTCAGCCTCGAGCGCCAGGAGGCGGACATCGGGCGCTGGAGCCAGGTGATCGCCGTGCAGTTCACCACCCGCTTCTGACCGGGCCCGGAGGCTCATGGCACCGTAACAACCCCGTTACGGTACCCGACTTCAAAATGTGGGGCACATTATCGAGATTGGCGCGTGTGTTTCCCGGATGAATTCGCCGCCAGGCCGAGGGGTTGCATGGACCGCTGATGAGATGTCGCGTCCGCCAACCCATTCCCTCGTCTGCGCTGCTCGGGGCGGCCCTGGCGCTCTGCATGACCCGCACAGTCGGGAGGGCCGATGACTCGATTGCCTACAGGTTCGAGAACTACCGCGAGGAGGACGGGCGGATAACCGTGGAGACCCAGAGCAGCGCGGTGGACCAGGACATCGCCCCCTTCAACGGGCACCTGAGCCTCACCGGGACGATCGACTCGGTCGCCGGCGCGACGCCGAGCGGGAGGCCGGCGCCGGCGGGAAGCGACCAGGTCGTCCTGACCGAGATCCACACGCGCCGCAAGGCGTGGAGCGGCGACTACTCGGAGCAGGTCAAGAGCTTCAACGTGGACGTCGGCTTTGCCGAGAGCCGCGAGCCCGACTACGTCTCCTATGGCTGGTCGGTCAACACGCTGACGGACTTCAACCAGAAGAACACGACGCTGCGTGTGGGCGTCGCCGGCACGGACGACCGCGTCGAGGTGTTCTTCGAGCCCGCTTACCTCCCGAAGCGCACGCACAGCGGGATCCTCGGCGTCACCCAGCTGATCGACCCGCTCACGTTCGTGACCGTGAACGTCACGCTCGCCAACGCGGAGGGCTACCTCTCCGAGCCCCACAAGTTCGTCGAGAAGTCGATCGAGATTTTCCAGAACATCTTCCTCCAGGAATCATTCGGCGAGAATAGCCCGAACGAGCGCCAGTCGGCCACGCTCTATGTCGCCCTGAACCACGCCTTCCCCGCGGTCCGCGGCGCCGCCCAGGCGGATTACCGGTTCTACTCGGACACCTACGGGATCGTCGCGCACACCCTTGAGGCCTCGTGGATCCAGCATCTCGGATCGAGGTTCATGCTTGAGCCGCTCGCCCGGTACTACGAGCAGACCGCGGCCCGGTTCTACTATTACAACCTGGACACCACCTCGATCATCCCGGTCCGGATCCCGATGGGAACGGCCCCGTACTACACCTCGGACTTCCGCCTGTCGGCCGAGGACACGTACTCGTACGGCCTCAAGGTCACGTGGAACGCCGCCGAGAGGGTGCAGCTGGTCGCGTCGTACGAGGAGTATGTCATGGCCGGCCGGGACGGCGTCACCCCCGCAAGCGCGTACCCGCGCGCGGGAATCTCAACCGTGGGAGTGAGGTTCACATGGTGAAATTGCAGACACGCCTTTGCCAGCTGTCCTCGGGGGCCATTCTCGCGGCATGCGCCGCCTTTTTCGCGCCCGGGCTGCGCGCGCAGACGGTGCCGGGCGCAAGTTTCCCCCCGCTCGCCTCCGCCGGGCTGGCCGGCGGGACGTTACCCGACACGGCGGGCAAGGTGGTCCTGGTCGACTTCTGGGCGTCCTGGTGCGCGCCGTGCAAGGCGTCATTCCCGGCCTATTCGCGCCTCCAGTCGGAGTATGCGGACCGCGGGCTCGCCATAGTCGCCGTCAGCGTCGACGACACGCCGGCCGCCTACTCGGCGTTCGTCGCGAAGCTCAAGCCGTCCTTCGTGACGGTCCACGACGCCGGGCACGCGCTTGTCGCCGAGGTGCAGGTCCCGACGATGCCGACCAGCTACCTCATGGACCGCGCCGGGAAGGTCCGCTACATGCACGCGGGTTTCCACGGCGACCAGACCTTGCGCGAGCTGCGCAGGGAAATCGAGGTTCTCCTGGCCGAGAGGGCCCCTGCGCCGTGAGGACCTCCGTCGTGAAGCTCTTCGTCCTTGCGGTCCTTGCCTTTGCCGCGCTCCTGGCGGGCGGCTGCTCGAGCGCGTCCGCCGTCCGGGTCCGGCCCTGGCAGCGGGCGGCACTGGCCGACGAGACCATGAACCCCGACCGCGACCCCTTGGGCACGGCGATGATCGACCACGTCTATTTCTCCCGCGAGGCCGCCTCGGGCGGCCGCGGCGTCGGCGGCAGCGGATGCGGCTGCAACTGAGCGCGAATCCAGGCCCCACCCACCTTCCGGCAACACCGTCACAGTAATTGAAACCCGAAAAATAACATGAAGCTAGCAGCCCATATCCAACGCCGCTGCGGATGGATCAATGTGTCCACCGCCACTCTCGTTGCCCTGTTGCAACGCACACCGGTCCTCTGCGTCGTCGCCGCCGAGGGTGAATTTGTCGCCGCCTCGCCCATCGGGACGGTTTTAAAGTCGGCCGTCGCGGTCATCGCCTCGCTCGGAGCCATCGACTCGATGGCCGGCGCGACGGTGCTCGCCACGTCGATCACGCCGTCGCCGTCCGGCGCCACCCTGCCGAACTTCGCGGCCACGGTCGGCACCGCCATAACGCCCGTGGGCTTCACGATCACGAACACGATGAACATCGCCTCATGGAAGGTGACGGGAATGATACCTCCCGGACTCGTCCTCACGACGAAGGAGTCCCCCGCACTGGTCCTGTCGGGCCCCGGAAACCTTGACGCCACCACCCCCGGCTCGGGCGGCAGCCCATGGTCGCCCGGTACGACTGGCAACAACACGACCACCCCGATCCTGGAGGGCACGCCGACCACGGCGGGCACGTTCACGTTCATGATGCAGGGGTTCGCCGAGCCGGCCGAGATGGGCGGAAGCGGAGGCACCTTTGTCGGGACGGGCATCTCCGCCATATTCCCGTTCACGGTCGTCGTGGCCTCGGGCGCGGTGGCAACGACCGCCCCCGCGTTCACGACGCAGCCGATCTCGGTCTCGGTGACCGGCGGGACGGTGGCCCTTGACGCCGTGGCAAGCAACTCGCCGACCTACCAGTGGATGTGGAACGGATCGACGCCGGTTGCCGGCGCCACGAGCTCGACGCTCCTCCTCACCAGCGCCGCGGCGGCCGTCGGCTCCTACACGTGCGTCGCCACCAACTCCGCCGGCAGCGCGACCAGCAATCCGGCGACCGTCGGCGTGACGGCCGCCTCCAACCCGGGCCGCCTGATCAACCTGTCCGCCCGCGCCGAGGTCGGCACGGGGGCGAACATCATATTCGCGGGCTTCGTGATCGGCGGC
>PMSP01000207.1 GCA_003168315.1 Opitutaceae bacterium | reverse complement strand
CTTCGAGCTCGTCTGGCTGATCCCCTACGAGACCTGGCGAAGACCCGGCGTCATGGGGCAGCTCCTGCGGGGGCTGGCCACGCGGCGGCCGCCCTCGTGGCTGAACTTCTGGGAGAACATGCTCGGCGCCGGGTTCGCCTGCGTCTACGCGCGCTCGTTCCGCAGGGATCCCCCGAGGCTGGTCCACGCCGCGTGGAGCGGCGCGCCGGCGACCGCGGCGTGGCTCCTCTGGCGCATGAACGGCCAGAGGTTCACGGCCGGGGCCCACGCCTACGACGTATTCGAGAACGGGGGGGACTGGTGGCTCGCGNNGGACAGGCTTCCCGCCCTGAAGCCGCTCCGCGCCTCCCGCGTCCCGCTTCACCTCCTGTCGCTGGCGAGGCTTGTCGAGAAGAAGGGCATCGACCGGCAGCTGAGGATCTACGCGGCCCTCAAGGCGGCCGGGGTCGAGTACACGGCCCGGATTGTCGGCGACGGGCCCCTCCGCCCGAAGCTTGAGAGGCTGGCCGGCCACCTGGGAGTCTCCGACCGGGTGACATTCGTCGGGGAGGTGCCCTCCCAGGAAGTCTGGGGCCACCTGGACTGGTCCGATGTCCTCCTTCACACGGGGGTGGTAGCCGCGAGCGGCGGCCGGGACGGGCTTACGAACGTGATCGCCGAGGCGATGGCCGCCGGCGTGCCGGTCGTGACGTCCCCCGTCGCCGGGACGACCGAGGCCGTGACGGACGGGGTCACCGGGGTCGTACTGCCGGTGGAGAAGCCCGAGGCGTGGGTCGGCGTCCTTCGGCGCCTCTCCTCTGACGATGCGTTCTGCGAGTCGCTCCGCCGGGCCGCCAGGGCCTGGGTCGAGGAGAACTTCGACGTGCGTGCGAACACGGAAAAGCTCCTCAGGCGGCTCGAGGGGGCCGCGGCATGATCTTCTTCGACACGACAAGCGCGTCCTCCTGGCGCCATGCCTCCGGGCTCGCGCGCGTGAGCCGCCGGCTGAAGGACGCGCTGGGGGACGCCGCGACAGAGGCGGCGTGGCCGGACATCGCGGCAAAGCCTTCCAAGTCCGACTGGATGCTGACGCCCGAGCTCTTCTCGGAGGCCGAGAGGCCCGGGTTCACCGCGTTCCTGGAGAAACGGCCGTGCAGGCTCGCCGCCGTCTACCATGACGCCATCCCCCTCAGGTTCCCCGACATCACGTGGCCGAGGAGCGTCGAGCGCCACCCGGGCTACATGAAGCTTCTCGCGCGCTTCGACAGGGTCTGGGCGGTGTCGGCGGCGAGCCGCGACGAGCTCCTCGCGTTCTGGGAATGGCAGGGGATAGCCCGCCCGCCCCCGGTCGACGTCCTGGCGCCCGGGGCCGACTGGGAGGGCATCCCGCGCTCGGGCGCCTGCGCCGCGCCAGCGGGGCCGCCCGCCGTCGTCTGCGTCGGGATTCTTGAGCCCAGGAAGAACCAGCTGATGCTCCTTGACGCCTGCGAGGCCCTCCGCGCCGAGGGGCTCGACATGGACCTCCACCTCGTCGGGCGGGTCAACCCGCATTTTGGGGGCCCGACCGCGAGGCGGGTCGAGTCCATGCGGGAGCGCTGGCCCGGCCTGAGGCATCACGCGGGCCTGGACGACGCGGGCCTCGCCGCCCTGATCCGCTCCGCCAGGGTCACGGCACTCCCGTCGATCGCGGAGGGCTGCGGACTTCCGCTCCTCGAATCGCTGTGGATGGGCGTCCCCTGCGTATGCAGCGACATCGCGCCGGTCGCCGAGAACGCGGCGGGGGGCGGCTGCAGGGTCGTCCCGGGAAACACGCTGGCCGGCTGGACGCAGGCTCTCCGGGCCGTCCTGACGGACGACGCGCTCCATGCGAGGCTGGCGGCCGAGGCCGCGTCGAGGGCGCTCCCGACCTGGTCGGCGGCGGCCGGGGTGCTGCGCGAGGCGCTCCGCTAGCGGCTCAGAGCTTCTTCGCCGCGTAGGCCATGGCCGCCGCGATCTTCTCAAGCTGCTCGTCCGTGTGCATCGCCGAGACGGCCGTCCGTATTAGGTCCTTGCCCGTCGGGACGGCGGGGGAGGTGGCCATGACGGTAAAGATCCCCTTTTCCAGGAGCGCCTTCCAGAACGGGTAGACTCGCTCCTTGGAGCCGAGGACGATCGGGACGGCGGGCGTCTCGCTCTCCCAGGTGTCGAACCCGAGGCCCTTCAGCATGGCGCGGTACTTCCTTGTGTTGGCCCAGAGCTTCTCGAGGTGCTGCGGCTCGGTCTGCATGATCTCCAGGGACGCCTGGGCGCAGGCGGCCTGGCTCGGGCTGATCGCGGCGCTGAAGATCGTCTGCTTCGAGTGGGTCCTCAGGAACTCGATCACGTCCCTGGAGGCGGCGACAAAGCCGCCGGTGCTGGCGAGGGATTTCGAAAGGCTGCCGCAGATCACGTCGACGCTGTCATTGAGCCCGAAGTGGTCGACCGTCCCGCGGCCCTGGCGGCCGAGGACCCCGAAGCCGTGGGCGTCGTCGAGGACCGTGAAGCAGGCGTGGTCCTCGGCTATCTCGCTGAGCTCGGGCAGGCGGGCGATGTGCCCCTCCATGGAGTAGACGCCCTCGATCACGAGCATCTTCGGGGCGGTCGGGCTCGCGGCCGCGATCACTTCCCTCAGGTCGTCGGGATTGTTGTGGGAGAACCTCTCGACCGTGGCGTTCGAGAGCCTGATCCCGTCCCAGAGGCAGGAGTGGACGTTCTTGTCGGCGAGGATGACGTCGCCCTTCTGGGCGAAGGCGGCGACGCTGGAAAGGCAGGAGAGGTAGCCGGCGGCGTGGATGTGGCAGGCCTCGCGCCCGAGGAAGGCGGCGATCCTCTGCTCCAGCTCGACGTGGTAGGTCCTGGACCCGTTCGAGGGCCGGGCGCCGGTCGTGCTTGTCCCCCATTTCAGGAGGGCCGCCCGGCCCGCCTCGACCACCTTCGGGTGGAAGGACAGCCCCAGGTAGTCGTTGCTCGAGAGCATGATCATCTCCCGGCCATCCAGGTGGATGGTGGTGCCCTTCTGGGCATCCATGGCATGGTAGAACGGCGCGTATCGCAGCCGCATCTTGGTCGAGTAATCTTCGCTGCAGCGGCCTAAGATGGGCTTCTTGTTCTTTAGGAATAAGGTGATCGCCATGCGGTGCAGACGCTAAGACCCATGCGGGCGTTTGCAAATGCAAATGGAACGGACGCAGGCCCCCGGGGATCAACGCATTCCAATTTATTCATGCATCCGAAGAGTTTCCATCCAGCCGACAAGCTCCGAGGCGTATTGCTTCCACGTCCTGAACCTGCGCCCGCGGGCCGCGGCTGAAAGCGAGGCCAGCTCCGACGGGCGCTCAAGAAGGCCGCCGATGGCGGCCGCGATCTCGGGCGCCCCGGCGGAGCCAAGGCTCAGGCAGCCGCCACCCGCCGCGGTCTCACCCAGGGCCCCGTCGGTCCGGCAGAGGCAGGGTCTGCCCCGGGCGAGGCTCTCGGCCACGGGCAGCCCGAAGCCCTCGGCGAGGGAGGGATAGACCGTGAAGGCGCACCCGCGGTAGGCCGCGTCCAGCGCATCGTCGCCCAGGGGACCGTCATAGCGGATGGGGCGGCCCGCCGCCTTGAGCCGCTCCAGCTTTCCCAGCGCCGCCGCGCCCGTCTCCGCGTTAGACAGGCCGACAAGGCGCAGCTCGAACCGGGCGTCCCGGGACCAGAGGGATTCGCAGGCATCGAGGAGCGCCGCGTGATTCTTCCTTCCCTCGATGCTTCCCACGCAGAGGATAACGGGCGCCCCGGCGTTGCCCGCTGGCCCGGGGCTGGGGGCGGGGGCGTCTATCCCCAGCGGAATGGCGGCCACATCGGGAACTCGCGCGACCCCGAGCCAGCGCCAGTAGCCGAGGAGGCTCGCTTTCGAAGCCTCGGAGACGGCGGCCACGCCGTCGAACCTCAGGAGCTCCTGCAGGTATCCGGGAAAGCGCGCAAGGGTGGAGCGCGGCGCGAACTCGGGGAACTGGAGGGCGATGGCGTCATGGAACAGGGCGACCCTGGGTCCGGCCGTGGCCGCAAAAATGTCGGGAAGCGCCCGGGCCACATCCGGCGAGAAGACCTCGGGGAAGATGGCCCCGCCGGCCCCGCGCAGGGCGGAAAGGCCGGCCGGGCGGCGGAGGATATGCCTCGCCCGGCCCCGCAGCCGCGCCATAAGCGGCCAATGCGAGCCTCGGCCGCCAGACGGCTCAGGCGCACTCAAGTTCTCCTCCTCCCAAGGCTCGAGCGGGCGCCACGAGCCCTCGTAGGGGTCGAAGCAGACGCCTGCGCACTGCCCCGCCAGGGCCCCGTAAAGCGAGCGGGACACGCGTTGGATGCCTGTACGCGCACGCGTGTGGCTCGTGTGGGACAGGTCGAGAAGCAGGGGCATGCTCTATTTGGATTTAATGGCGTCGAATTCCCGGCGCATGATCACAATGTCCTCGACTGACCCGGCAGGCGCCCAGCGCCCGGGCATTCGTTTCTCAAGCACATGGGACTCATTCATCTCAAACGGGAATAGGACGGCGTACAAGGGCCTCCCCGAGGCCCGAATCGCCGACTCGACCTCCCTGACGTTGCCGGCATCGATCGCGTCCCAGCGGACAAACGTCAAATCGGTGTAGTAGAAGAGAGTGCCGCTGGCCTGCATGGTCAGGCACACGGCATCCTTCGGGACGTTCTTTTTCATCCAGTCGGCGAGCGCCTCATAGCGGAGCTCGCGCTTGCCGATGGCGAGCGGCTGGAGGGAATGGTCCAGCAAGGAGTCGCCTACGGCGGCCACGGCAACGGCGATGACGAGGGCACCACGTGTGCCCCCAAGCCAGGCCGACACAGGCGGCCGTGAGGAAATGTCCACCAAAACAAGGAGCGAGCCGACGACGATCGCGGGTGCGGCCGGCAGGAGGAAACGCAGGTACCACCAGGCTTCTTGGGTGTTGCCGTAGGTGGAAAAAAAGGCGGCATACGCGAGGATCCAGGTCCCAAAAATCAAGCGGGTGCGCGTGCTTACGGACCGGATGGCCGGCAGGCCGAGGCATAGGGCCATGAGGGGCGTGAAGAGCGCTGGCAGCCACCGGGCGTAGTGCAGGAGAGTCCCGGGCACGTTCCCAATGCTGAAGGCGTACGAACTGTCCCCGTACCCGGTCGTCGCAAGGCTTCCGTAGGCCGCCAGGCTGTGGGCGCAGAAGAAGAGGGCCCCCGGGAAGCCCCCGGCAAGGAACAGGAGCCAGCGCCTAGGCGATGCGCCGAGGGCGATGCCCAGGGGGAAGAATGCGAGGACGTTTGTCGGTCGAAGGAGGACATCAACGGCGATGGCCGCCCCCGCCGCGAGTGCCCAGGCCGGTCGCTCGCGGCTCCTTGCGGCTGCGATGACTGCGGCGGTCGTCCACGCCAGCGAGGGCACGTCGCTCATTGCCTGGACTGACATGAAGAGATAGAGCGGGCTTGCGCCCACAATGGCGGCGCCAAGGCAGGCCCAAGCCCGTCCGAGGCCGACTATCCGCCCCAGGGCGAACGTGGCCAAGAGGCCCGCGAGCGAATGGAGTACGATCGTCAGGTCACCCGCGTGCCGCCAGCCGGCCAGCGGACTGAATGCCAGGACGAACAAGGCAAACCCAGTGGGGTAGGTGGGGACCAAGCCCATGCCATTGGGCGCCGGCTTGAACCCAAGGGGGACGTAGAGAAGGGGCGCCGCATCCGACTGGGGAAGGCCCTCGATGGTCCGGGGCTGAACATGCACGCTGCCGGACGCCAGCAGGCGGGCATGGTTCATGTATCCCGACGAATCCGACCCGGCCGCGACTGCGCCCACGTTCTTGGCCAGAACCAGGGCGTAAACAGCCAGGGCGAGGACGCCCACTCCCGCCGACAGCCGGCCGCGCGGGCCAAGGGCCGGCAGGGGCAGGGCTTGGGGAAAATCCATACTTGCTTTGGAGGGGTGGGACGAGTGGTTTGTCCCCTTTTGGTGGCTGGACTCAAATCATTTCTCCACGGACGGGCCGATGCGCTGCGGTGGATTGTGTGCGGCCTAGTGGTCGCGCTCTTCGTATGGAGTGTCGCCTTCTTCTACCTGCCTGGGCAGGGCTTCACCTACTTGATCCAGTTCGGGACCCTGGAGCACGAACGCTACATTCCGGAGCTGAAGGCCAGCAACCACTACGAGATGCCCAATTCCCCGGGCTACGACTCCCAGTGGTACGCCCAGATCGCGATGCACCCGCACCTAAGGGATCCCGTCCTCCGGCGGGCCGTCGACAGCCTTCCCTACCGGGCTCGCCGCATACTCTTCGTGATGACGGCGGCGGTCCTCGGCGCCGGCGACCCGGTGCGGGTCATGAACATCTACGCCCTTCAGAACGTGTTCTGCTGGTTCATCCTTGCGGCGATACTCTTGCGTTGGTTCCCGCCGGTCAGCTGGGGGAACTGCTTCAGGTGGGCCTGCACTCTCTTCTCATTCGGGCTGATCTTCAGCGTGAGAGCCGCCCTACTCGACGGCCCCAGCCTTCTCTTGACGACGATCGGCGTGGCCCTCATCGAATCCGGCCGCCTCTGGCTCGGCGCCGCCGTCATGGGCGCGTCCGGGCTAGGCAAGGACACGAGCATCCTCTGCGGGGCGGCGCTGCCGCTGCCCCAGGTGGGAAACCCGAGGACCTGGGCGCCTTGGGTCGCCCGCGGCGCCATCGTTCTGCTGCCATTGGCGGTCTGGATGGCAGCGGTTCGGATGCTGGTCGGCCACGGCGACGATATCGGGGCCCGCAACTTCTCCGGGCCCTTCATGGGGCTGGCCCACAAGCTCCAGCACACGCTTTCCAGCATCTCGAGGGAGGGCTATCCCTACCACTCGGTGGCCAAGTTAGACCTGCTGGTGGTCGTGGGCCTCCTGGCGCAGTTCATCTTCTTCGCCTCCCGGGTGCGCTGGTCCAGCCCCTGGTGGAGGGTGGGCGCCAGCTACGCCGTCCTCATGATATTCCTCGGGGACGCCGTCTGGGAGAATTACCCATCGGCGGCGGCGCGGGTGCTTCTTCCGATGACGCTCGCCTTCAACATCCTCGTCCCGCGGAGGCGCCTCTGGCCGATCCTGCTGGTCGTCGGGAACCTGGGCGTCTTCGCATCGGCTAACCTCCTCAGGCCCCCGGGGCGCGAGAGCTTCGAGGTCGTGGGGCCGAGGAGCCTCAGGATCAACCCCAAGGGCGGCAGCGTCGTCGAGGCTGTCTTCGGTCCCGGAAACTGGGGTATGCCGGAGAAGTCGAGGTGGGACTACTGGCGTTGGAGCTTGGGCGACAGCTCGGTCACCATCCGAAACCCCCAGCCGTTCCCGATCATGGCGGACATAAAATTCAGGCTGAGGGCCATCGACCTGCGGGGCGCGACCGTGACGCTGAACGGAAAAGTTGTGTGGAGCGGCCTCCTTCAGCCCGCCGAGGTCCGGAAGGCAAAGCTGGCGGGAGTCGAGCTCCC
>PMSP01000319.1 GCA_003168315.1 Opitutaceae bacterium | reverse complement strand
CCCTTGGCCACGGGATCCCGAAGCTGACACCGAGCTCAAAGGGCGGCGCCGTCCCCTCGAGCCAGTTTACGGTGACGTCCCGCGCGGCCGACGCGAGCGTCGCCGAGAGAGCGGCCGCTGCGAGAAGGACGGCTGTGACGGTCTTGTTCATGGGGCTGCGGGGTCGGGGCGCCGGGCGCCGCCGGCGATCACGTTATTGAATCCCTGTCCGAGTCGGCTATCAAGATCTCAAGCGGGGCGTCGGCCCAGGGGCATCCGACCCCGCGCAGGGAGCTGGCCTCGTCGAACGCGCGCCGCATCGTCTCCTCCACCCCTTTGATCCAGGTCCTGCGGCGAAGGCCCGGCGCGCCGTTCGTCTCGAGCCAGTTCCCCGGAACGTCGCGCACCGGGCCCGAGCGCTGCGCAGCCTGAATGCAGCGCGTGTGCTCGCGCGCGATCTCGGTGCCGCAGACAAAGACACTCGGGTCCTTCAGGCGGCGCAGCGCGCTGCGAAACATGCGAAGGCGCGCCGATTGCTCGTCCCCGAGCGGGACATACCTGGGAGCGGCCCCGCGGGGCTCGATCGAATATCCCGCGCCATGCTTCCAGATGACCCGGCCATTGTCGCCTTCCAGGACCAGCTCCGGCTCCAGCGTCGAATTGCTGCTGTGCGAGGCATAGAAATGAACGTCGACGCCCGTGTCCGTCTCGATGCGAAGCGCCGCGGTGTCGTAATTCTCGATGGGCTTCGCCCTGTAGAGCTCGGCCGCCATCCGCACCGGGGAGGCCGTGCGGTCCATCTTTGCGCCCGCGAAGAAAAGGGCCAGGCTCAGGTGGTGGGCGAACGCGTTGCTGACCGGCGAATCGAGGACCCAGAACGGCCCCGACTTGATGCGCCCGGCCCAGTCGGTCCTGGAGTAGTAGCTGGCTCCGCGGGGCCACAGCCCGATGACCTTTATCCTGCGCAGCGTGCCGATCGCCGCGGCCAGGAGCTCCCGCTTCAGATCGGTGTTTTCCGCGCAGTAATGGTACTGGAAGCCCAGCATCACGAGGCGGTCGCGTTCCCTTTCGGCGGACTGGATGGCGTCGACCTCACCCAGGGTGGCCGCCAGGGGTTTCTCCACAAGGACGTGGGCGCCCGCCTCCAGGGCGGCCAGGGTCATGGGCGTGTGCCAGGGAATGCCCGTCGGTATCGCGCAGAGGTCCAGCCCGCCGCGGTGGCGCGCGAGCATGTCCCTGTAGTCGGCGAAGATGTCGCAGCCGATCGCGCCAAGATCGGCGACAATGGCCTCCTCGCTGGCCGGGTCGATGATCGTGGCCGCCGTCAGCAGGACCTCGCCGTGGGCATGGAGCTCGCGCAGCAGGTCGTAGTAGGTCCTGCCATAGCCGGAAACGCCGATCAGGGCGACACGCGGGAGGCTTGAGGGGGGTGTGGAGGGCATTCTGGGAGAGGAGGGGGCGTGTCAGGCGAGCGCGCGCACGGCCAGCCAGAATCCGCCGAGTATCGCGCCTGAGACGGCGCAGCAGATCAGGAAGCCGAGGCCGTCCTCGCGCGTCCAGCGGCAGAACTCCCACTGGGAACGGGGGAAGAGCTTGAGGTGGTCGAACCTGGATGGGTTGCCGACCGTCTCCTCCATCGCCAGCTGCTCCAACTCCGGCGTCGCCCCCACGGGTGTCTTCATCTTGCCATAAAACTGGTCCACCCGCCCCTGCGCGGTCCTGCGTGTCAGGTGGCTCACGCCGATCAGCACGGCGAACGGAAATAGGCCGTCGAAGAAGAACTGCGCTGCGAGAATCCCGCCCGCCGACAGCCGCGCCACCCGAAGGCCGGCGCACTTGAGCAGGAAGAGCTCGAAATTGAACCTTCCATGACCGGTGGGCACGCCCGTCGGGTCGACGGAGTCAAAATAGAGGGGAACGATCTCGGCTTTTCCGTCCTGGACCACCGTGGACACGCGAACGAGCTGGGGGTCCGTCCTGAGTGAGGGGACCAACTGGGCGCCGAACGGAACAACCAGGCCCACAATCAGGCTGAGGATCACGCAGGCCCAGACGGCCGGCGCGGTGAGCCTGCGCCAGTGGAAGATCATGAAAATGGCGGCCCCAAAGCCCACGTTCCCGTAGAGGATCAGCAGCATGACCGACTTGAGGTTGCTCATCAGCGTCGCGACCAGGACGCTGAGGATAAGGACGATGACGACGGCAATCCTTGCGGCACCCACCGCCTGCACAGCGGAGCGTCCCGGATGCGAGTGTCCGTAGAGATTGCGCACAAAGAGCCCGGCCACGGTCACCGTCTGCGCGGCCAGCGACGACATGTCGGCCGCCAGTATCCCGGCGACCATGAGACCCCGGAGGCCCGGTCCAAGGAGCAGGTTCGAGGCGGCCCCCCAGACCGTGTCGGGGTCCGCCAGCCGGCTGGTGCCGTTGAACAGGGCGATCGCGATCAGTCCCACAAACGCCCACAGGACGATCATGATCCGCTTTGCGTAGGTCCCGCTCGTCATGCCGAATCGGGCGGCGAATTCGTTGCGAGCCGCGCCCAGGATGGTCATCTGGCTCAGAACGCTGTGCATCTGGATCAGACTCACCAGCACGACGGCACTGACCGCCCAGCCGGTGAACTGCGACCGCGAGGTGCCCCCAAAGAGTTCGAGCATCCCGCTCGGGATCTTGCGAGCGAGGCCGTGCCAGCCTCCGGTGGCGCTCAGCCCGGATGGAATCAGCAGGCATGAGAACACCACGATGAGCGTCCCCTGCAGGGCCTGGTTGGCCGCCGCCGCCGCAAGGCCGCCGGAAACGATGTAAACGCCGACGACCGCCGTGTAGAGAACGTAGAAGGGGACGGGCCCGAACTCGTGGCCCAGCAGCACCGACGCCACCTTGTAGCCGACGAAGTTGCCGAACCCGATCAGGATGATGGCTACGCCGATCTGGTAGACCGCGTAGAAGCTCGCGAGCGACTTGCTGGCAAAGCGGTCCTCGAAGAGGTCGCCGTTCGTGACCAGGCGGGCCCGCCGAAACCAGGTCGCCATGAACCAGTAGTAGGGATTCATGAATACCGTCTGAAACGAAATCCATATCCCGGAAATGCCCTGTTGATAGACAACGCTGGCCGTGCTCACCGCGCCGTTGGCGTCGCAGGCATTGCCGAAATTAAGGAAGAATTGGTAGAGCTTGCCGAGTTTCCTGCCGGCCAGGAAAAACCCCTCCTCGGTCCTGGCGGCGGCCGCGCGCATGCCCACGACGATGACGATCGCGAGGTAGGCCCCGATGACGGCGAGGTCGGCCCAATGCTTGCCAAGGGATGAGGTCACGCGAGGTTCAGGGACTGGGAGAGGGCTTGGTCACGCGGCGCAGCGGCGGAATCGATGGAATCGCCTTTTTTCATGTGGGGTGGAATGTGGCCTCTTCAGCGCCAAGCTGAGCCCGGGCCTCGGCGCGTGTGTTGCAGCCCGCAACGGACTTGAACAGTGCACATGCGCCCAATCCGGGGCAATGGAGGTCCGAATCGGAGGGTCATAATCGTCCTCTGCCGCGCAAATCAGGCCCTGCCGATGAGCGTGGGCCCGTCGCGCCAAAGCGCCGGGATCATGGTCAGGGAGGCCGGAGAGGGGATCCCGCGCTCGTTGCGCTGGAGCTGCGCGACCAGCAGTTCCGCGCTGCGGGCGCCCAGCAGGCGCGGACGAAAATCGAGCCCCGCGCAGGGCGCCTCCTCCGTCGTAACGTTCAGGGACACGAATCCGACCGTCTCGGGGATCCTGCCGCCGCACTGCTTCATCCACTCGATCGCCTGCGTCCAATGTCCCAGGACCACGTCGGGCTTGTGGCGCTTGAACCAGCGGACAAACTCCGTCCGATCGAACTCCTCCATCACCAGCGGGGGGATGCGGCCCGTGTTGCGGTGGTTGCGCTGGTAGGCGAGAAATGCCCCCTCCCACCTGTACTGCAGGCGTTCGTCGGCGTGGCGCTGGAGGAACATGCCTGGCCGGCGGTAGCCCATCCGGCCGAGGCGCTGGAGCGCGGCAATCAGGGACCGGTAGTGGTCGCAGGCGACCGCATGCAGCTCGGGGCGCTCAATCATGTAGTCGGCGTAGACGCCGGCGTAGCGGGACCAGTCGAGCCGCGAAAAATCCGGGTCCTGCCAGGCCGGCAGCAGCAGCACGCCCTGGATTCCCCGGGACCTAAGTATGCCGTCAAGGCGCTCGACGGTGATCCCCTCCCTGCCGACGAGGAAAGTCTGCAGCTTGTAGCCCAGGTCGACGGCGCGCTCGCGCGCCNNCCCGGGAGCGCCGGATCTGCGACATCACCGCGCTTGCCATGGGATTCGGCCGGTAGCCCGCCTTCTCCGCGGCGTCGCAGACCCTCTTCGCCGTGTCCTGCTGGATGCGCGGCAGGCCGCGCAGCGCCTCCGAAACCGTGGTGCGCGAGAGTCCCAGCTGCCTGGCTAGCGCGCGGATTGTGGGTGCGGCCGGGGGCATGGAGCGACCTCAGGGCCTCGTCTTGCCCCGCCCGTCGGGTCCTCCAACCGCGACGGATGGGGATGGCCCGCGGCCGGCAGCGCGGGCGGGATCCGGTCACCGCTCATCATGATCAGGCGCAGCGCGGACAGCGACTCGGCGCCGTCGAGCTCGGCCTGCTCGGCCATCAGGCCGG